>DATAKH010000142.1:0-13971 GCA_036261735.1 Sphingomicrobium sp. | reverse complement strand
CGTCGGCTATGCGACGCTCTACGGCGACATGGCCGGCGGCTATTCGGTTCTGAAGGACGCGTATAAGACTACTGTCTTCAAACTGTCGGAGTGGCGCAACGCCCACAAGCCGAAGGGAGCGCTAGGGCCCGACGGGCCGGTGATGCCGAAGCGGATCATCACCAAGCCACCGTCGGCGGAGCTTCGCCCCAACCAGACCGACCAGGATTCGCTGCCGCCCTACGACGTCCTCGATCCGATTCTCGAAGGCCTGGTCGACAAGGAGATGTCGGTGAAGGAGGTTGCACTCGCCATCGGCGCCGATACCTCCCTGGTCGCCGACATCGAGCGGATGCTTCTTCGCGCCGAGTACAAGCGCCGCCAGGCGCCTCCGGGGGTCAAGATCGGCACCCGCAACTTCGGCCGCGACCGCCGTTACCCGATCACCAACTTCTTCCACACGGGTGCGAAATGAGCGTCGTCACCCGTTTCGCGCCGTCGCCGACCGGCCGGCTGCACGTCGGCAATATCCGGACCGCGCTTCACAACTTCCTGTATGCGCTGAAGCAGGGCGGAAGGTTCACCCTTCGAATCGACGACACTGACCGCGAGCGCTCGACTGCGGAGTTCGACCAGGCGATACGGGACGATCTCGCCTGGCTTGGGCTTCACCCCGACAAGATCGTCCGCCAGTCGGAACGATTCGATCTCTACGAACGCGAGTTCGAGCGGCTGAAAGCCAGCGGACGGGTCTACGCCTGCTACGAGACACCCGAGGAGCTCGAGCTTCGCCGCAAGGTATTGCTGGGGCGCGGGCTTCCGCCGGTATACGAGCGCAAGGCCGCGGACGCTCCTGTTCCGGATGGACGCGCGCCGCACTGGCGCTTCCGCCTCGACCACAATTCGCCGATCGAGTGGTTCGACCTCATTCGAGGGCCCCAAAAGTTTGACCCCACCTTGTTGTCGGATCCGGTCATTCGCCGCGCCGACGGAAGCTGGCTGTACCTCCTGCCGAGCGTCATCGACGACATCGATCTCGCGATTACCCATATCGTCCGAGGCGAGGACCATGTCTCGAACAGCGCCGTGCAGATCCAGATGTTCGAAGCTCTCGGCGCGGCGCCGCCGCAGTTCGCCCACGAGGCCCTGCTTGTCGCCGCCGAAGGCAAGCTGTCCAAACGCCTCGGCTCGATCGGCGCCGACGAGGTTCGCGAACCCGGTTTCGAACCGATGGCCTTGCTGTCGGTCCTGGCGCGGATCGGGACTTCGCAGCCGGTGGAGCCGGCACACAGGCTCGAAGAACTCGCCAGCGATTTCGACTTCGCCTACTTCGGCCGCGCTCCAGCGCATTTCGATCTTCATGACGTCGAGCTGGTCAATGCCAAGCTGATCCACTCGCTCGACTTTGCCGACGTGCGCGGGCGGTTGCCCGAGGCAACCGACGAGCGGGACTGGCAACTGGTCCGGCCCAACCTCACGCGGGTCGGCGAATTCGCCGAATGGGCGAATGTCCTCCACGGAACGATCGACGCGCCCGACCTCAACCACGAGGAGCGCGCACTCGTGCGCAAGGCGGCGGCGATCTCCGCCGATCTCGACTGGTCGGCCGAGCCGTGGAGCCAGCTTACCGGGCGCCTGAAAGAATCAAGCGGGCAGAAGGGGCGGGCCTTGTTCCACCCGCTTCGCCTCGCGATCACCGGGCGTGACAGCGGCCCCGAAATGGCAGGCCTGATCGAGCGGATCGGGAAAGAGCGAGTCGTGCGCCGGCTCGAGGAAGCCGCTCACCGTTAAATACCCGCGGAACCGAAACAATTCAGCTTTCGTTCAACAATGTGATGTTGTAACATTGTATGGACTCGCGTTGAAGGAGTTCGGTGATGTCTGTTTACGCTCCGCTTCCAGCTTATGCTGACCACAAGCGCCACCCGCGCGCGCTGCTCCTGATCATTGGCGGGCATGCCGCGCTCCTAGCCGCGGTGATGACGGCCAGGATGGACCTTCCCAGCCGATTCGTGCCGCCTCCCACAATCGTCGACTTGATTGACGAGCAAAAGCCGCCGCCCGAAAACCCGCCGCCGCCTCAGACTCAGCAGCAGCCTCGCTCCACCCTCGACCAGCCCGTCACGATCGTGCCGATTCCCCAGCCGGCGCAGCCCCAGGTCGACCAGGATCCCCTGCCGCTTCCCCCGGTCGATCTGGGACCGGTGATCGGTTCCGGCTCCAGTGGCGCCCTTCCGCTTCCGCCCGAGCCCGTCCGGGTCGGCCCGCGGTTCGCCACGGCTGCAAGTGACGTCAAGCCGCCATATCCACAGAGCAAGCTGCGGTCGCAGGAAGAGGCGGTGCTTCGCCTCAGGCTCAACATTGACGACCGGGGGCGAGTGACTGCTGTCGATCCGGTGGGAAGCGCCGACCCCGTGTTCCTCGCCGCTGCCCGCAAGCACCTGATTGCCCACTGGCGCTATCGTCCCGCTACCGAGGACGGCCGCGCGGTTGCGGCCTCGACGGTGATCACGCTGCGGTTCCGGCTCGACCAGTAACGCGCGGTCTCTGGCGGCGCGCGGCGCGAACGCCTACATTTGCGCTGATGTCATGGATACCCCGCCCCGTCGGCCCGAGAGAGGCGCTCAGGGACCTTGGCGCCTTCATGCGCCAGCGAAGCCCGGAACAGATGATCGGCGCGTCGCTGGCGGTGCTTGCAACCATCATCATCGTCATCCTCTTCCTGGTCGATTCGAAGATCAACACCGCACCGCCGCAACAGATCGTTTACCTCGACAGCTGGAGCGCCAACCGCACCGACGCCGAAATCGTCGCCGACCAGAAGAAGGACCAGGCAAAGCGCCGCGCCGCGCAAGCCGAGAAGCAGCGGCAGTTCCAGAAGCTCGCGAACCAGCTCGGAATTGACTAGCGAGGGCCGCTTCATGGCCGAGGCCGTCGCGCTCGGCGATTCGGCGCTCGGCACCACGGCGCCCAATCCCAACGTCGGCTGCCTCATCGTCTCCGCCGCCGGCGTCGTCGTCGGCAGCGGAGCGACCGCGCCCGGTGGCCGCCCGCACGCCGAAGCGGTCGCACTGGCCGCTGCGGGCAGGAAGGCGCGGGGATCCACGGTCTACGTGACCCTCGAACCTTGCGCTCACGACAGCGAGCGCGGCCCCGCCTGCTCCGACCTGCTGGTCGCCGCCCGGCCCGCGCGCGTCGTCGTCGCGCTCAGGGACCCGGACCCGCGGACCCGCGGCAAGGGCCTCAAGCGCCTCCGCGACTCCGGGATCGAGGTCAAAGTCGGCATTGGTAGGAGCGCGGCGGCGGAATCGCTGGCCGGTTACCTGCTCCGCCTCAAGCTCGGCCGCCCGCGAATCACGCTTAAGCTGGCGCTGTCGATCGACGGCAAGATCGCGCTTCCATCCGGCGAGTCGCAGTGGATCACCGGTGAGGACGCGCGCCGGCACGTGCATCTCGAGCGTTCGCGCTCCGACATGATCCTGGTCGGGCGGGGCACTTACATGGCCGACCGGCCGCGGCTGGACGTCCGGCTTCCCGGCCTGGAGGAACGCTCGCCCAGGCGCGCGTTGCTGACCCGCGGCGATGCCGTCGAGGGCTGGGAAGTCCTGCGATCCCCGCAGGATGTCTATCGGCTTCATGACGTCAACGACCTGCTGGTCGAAGGCGGCTCGGCGACCGCCACGGCTTTCCTCTCGGAGGACCTGGTCGACCGAATCCTAATCTATCGCGCCCCGATCATCGTCGGCGAAGGCAAGTCGTCGTTCGGCTATGTCGGGCTCGATGCCATTGCCGACGCCCACGGGCGCTGGCGCCCGGCCGGCAAGCAACGGCTCGGAGTCGACCGGCTGGAAGTTTACGAGCGCGCCCGCGAGGGCTAGGCGGCGGTCATGTTCACTGGGATCGTCACCGACGTCGGCACTGTCATCGCTGCCGAGCAGCGTGCCGACCTGCGCCTGCGCATCCGGACCGCTTACGATCTCTCGACCGTCGATCTCGGCGCGTCCATATGCTGTTCGGGCGTGTGCCTCACCGTTGTCGACAAGGGCGAGGACTGGTTCGCGGTCGATCTTTCGACCGAGACCCTGTCGCGGACCGCACCGGGCCTGTGGAAGGACGGGTCCAGGCTCAACCTCGAACGCTCGCTCCGGGTTGGCGACGAGCTCGGCGGCCACTTCGTCACCGGCCACATCGATTGCACCGGCAAGGTCGTCGACGTGAGTCCGGAAGGCGGCTCGACTCGAATCGCAGTCGCGATCCCCGGCGAACATTCAGCGCTGGTCGCGGCGAAGGGCTCGATCGCGCTCGACGGCGTCTCGCTGACCGTCAATGACGTTAGCGATAGCGACGGGACGGTGCGGGTATCGGCCAACATCATTCCCCACACCGCCGGTCACTCGACTCTCGGCAGCGTCGCGGCCGGGCAACAGTTGAATGTCGAGTTTGATGTACTTGCCCGCTATATCGACCGGATGATCGCCGCTCGCGCACATTGAACGAGGCAAGAATCCGCTTTTAATCACATTGTAATGTGATATGGCGAGTCCATGAGCACGACACTGATCGACCGGCTGACCGCGATCATCGACACCGGCGAGGTCAGCCGCGCCGCGCTCGCCCGCGCCGCCGGGCTCCACCCCAACAGCCTCCGCAAGCTCGGGGCGCCCGACTGGAACCCGACCGCCGACACGCTCAAGCGGCTCGAAAAGCTGATCCAGCGCGGGACTACCGGAGTTTTGGTCGGGGCCGAGGCGATCATCGACGAGGCGCGCAACGGCCGGATGTTCATCCTCGTCGACGACGACGACCGCGAGAACGAGGGCGATCTCGTCATCCCGGCGCAGATGGCGACTCCGGACGCGATCAATTTCATGGCCCGGCACGGGCGCGGGCTGATCTGCCTCGCCCTTACCAAGGAGCGGTCGGACCAGCTCGGGCTCGAGCCGATGGCGCGGACCAACCGAAGCCGCAACGAGACTGCCTTTACCGTGTCGATCGAGGCCAAGGAGGGAATTTCCACCGGGATCAGTGCCGCCGACCGTGCCCGCACGGTTTCGGTTGCAATCGATGCGGCCAACGGCCCCGGCGCGATCGTGTCGCCCGGGCACGTCTTCCCTTTGGTCGCCCGCCCCGGCGGTGTCCTGGTCCGTGCCGGCCATACCGAGGCGGCCGTCGACGTTGCCCGTCTCGCCGGGCTCAACCCGAGCGCCGTCATCTGCGAAATCATGAGCGACGACGGCTCGATGGCGCGGCTCGACTCGCTGATGGACTTCGCCCGCGCACACGGCCTCAAGATCGGAACGATCCGGGACCTGATCGCCTACCGGCTTAAGAAGGACCACCTGGTCGAGCGAACCTCATCGACGTCGTTCAAGGCCGTCAGCGGCGCCGACTGGGAAGCGCAGGTGTTCCGCGACAAGGCGAGCGGCGAGGAGCAGCTGGCGCTGATCCACGGCAGTCTCGACACCGACCGGCCGGTCCTCGTCCGGATGCACAGCCTCGACCTGTTCGCCGACGTGCTTGGCGAACAGGGGCCGAGGTCGGGCCTGCTGCAGGGCGCGATGCGGGCGATCGAGCGCGAAGGCTCGGGGGTCGTCGTCGCTCTTCACGCGGCGGCACCGGGCTCGCTGTCCCGCTCGATCGACGTCCGCGCCGGCAATCCCGTCGAGGGAGGCGATGCCATCCGAAGTTACGGGATCGGCGCCCAGATCCTCGCGGCGCTCGGCATCCACGACATGATCCTCCTGTCGAACACCAGCCACTCGCCCGTGGCGCTGTCCGGCTACGGGCTGGCGATCGTCGACGAACGGCCCATCGAGACGGGAGCCTGAGGCAATGTCGACGATCCTGCTCGCCGAGGCGCGATTCTACCCCGATCTCAGCGACCAGCTTCTCGCCGGTGCGAGGGCCGCCATCGAAGCCGCCGGCCACAAGCACGAGACGGTCAGCGTTCCCGGCGCCCTGGAGCTGCCGGCCGCAATCAACCTGACCGCGAAGAGCGGCCGCTTCTGCGCCTTCGTCGCGCTTGGGGTCGTGATTCGCGGCGAGACCTATCATTTTGAAATCGTTGCCGAGGAAAGCGCCCGGGCGCTGATGGACCTGACGCTGCAGGGCTTCGCCATCGGCAACGGCATCCTCACCGTCGAGAACGAGGCCCAGGCGATCGAGCGCGCCGACCCCGGGCGCGGTGACAAGGGCGGCCACGCGGCCCGCGCGGCGCTGGCGCTGTACGACCTGCGCGAAAAGTACGGCGCTTGACGGCAGTAGGGCGGCAGCCGCACCCGCTCGCCTTCCCCGCACTGCTTCTCGGCAACGTGGCGCTTGCGTTCGGGCCATGGCTGGTGCGGCTTGCCGACGTCGGAGCGGTCGCGACGGGGATGTGGCGTCTGGTGCTTGCGCTTCCGTTCCTGTGGGCGATCGCTCGGCTGTCGGGACAGGCGCCGCACTGGCCGAAACGGGCGCTGGTCGTCACGGTCGCGATCGCCGCCGCTTTCTACGCGCTCGACCTTGCCGCATGGAACGCAGGGATCCTGATGACGAAGCTCGGCAATGCGACGCTGTTCGGCAACAGCGGAAGCTTCGTCTTCGCCCTCTACGGGCTCGTCCTGTTGAGGCGCCTGCCGTCGGGCAGGCAGGCCGGTGCGCTTGTCCTCGCTCTCGGCGGCGCCGCCCTGCTGATGAGCAGCAGCTATGAATTGAGCCCGAAGAACCTCGGCGGCGACCTGCTCACTCTTGCCGCGGGCCTCCTCTATGGCGGTTACCTGATCTTCATAGACCGCGCTCGAAGGCAGCTACAGCCGCTCCCCCTCCTGCTGCTTGCAACGCTGTTCGCAATTCCGGTCCTTCTGGCAATCAGCGTCGGTACCGGCGAGCGCATTTGGCCGCAGGACTGGACCCCGCTCATCATTTTCGCGCTTTCCAGCCAGGTCCTCGGCCAAGGGCTTCTGGTCTATTCCATCGGAGTGTTCCCGCCGCTGGTCGTTGGTCTCGCGCTGCTGACTCAGCCGGCAATCGCAGCGCTGATCGGCTGGTTCGCTTATGGGGAGAGCCTTTCGACGGCCGACTGGATCGGCGCCCTGGCCGTCGCAACTGCCCTGATTCTCGTGCGCCTGCCGCCGCGGGGGTTGCGCGGCGGGGCGCCGCAGCCCAGTTGAGCCGCGATGGCCGGGCCGAGTCCCCTCGAACGAATCCGTGAGCGCCTTGCGCTCGCCGTCGGCGAAAATGCCGTGTTCGACGGCTGGACCCGCGCCGCCGTCGATTCCGCGGCCGCCCAGCTCGGAATCGATTCCGCCCAGGCGCGGCTTGCCTTTCCCAAGGACCAGGCGGGGATGGTCGACGCCTATATCCAGGCCGTCGACCGGGAGATGGAAAAGAAGCTTCCGCCGGCGAAGCTGAAGGGCATGAAGATCCGTGCGAAGATCCGCGCCCTCGTCTGGACCCGGCTGGAGATCATGGGCGGCGCAAGGGAGGCCGTCCGCAAGGCCCTGTCGATCCTCGCGATGCCGCAGAACGTGCCCGCTGGAGCGCGGATCGGATGGCGCTCGGCGGACCTGATGTGGCGGCTCGCGGGCGATACCAGCACCGACTTCAACCATTACACGAAGCGGGTGACCCTGGGCGCGGTCTATGCCTCGACGCTGCTCGCCTGGCTCGACGACGACAGCGACGGATGGGCCGAAACCGGCGCCTTCCTCGACCGGCGGATCGACAATGTGATGCAGTTCGAAAAGTGGAAGGCCCAGTGGCGGTCGCAGGAACGGTTCAGCGTCAGCCGGTTTCTCGGAAGGCTTCGCTATCCGCCGCGCTGACGCTTCGCGTTATTGATAATCATTCGCAGCATGCTATTGGCAGGCGATGCCTCACGCGTCGACGCTGCGCTCCCTTGTTGCGCTGATCCTGCTCGCTTTCGGCGCCATGCTCGCAGCGCCCGCGTCCGCCTCCTCGACCGCGCAGGAAGTCCAGACCAGCTGGAGGCTTCTAGACTATATCGCCGTCGACTATCGCGAGGCGGTAACTGGCGGGCGCGTCGTCAACCAGCTCGAATATGACGAGATGATCGAGTTCTCCGCCGGCGTAAGCGACAAGCTTGCGGCGCTTCCCGCCAAACCCGAACGCGCCGCACTGATCGAAGAGGCGCGGGCGCTACAATCGGCGGTCGCGCGCAAGGCCGCTCCGGCCGACATCGCTAGGCGGGCCAAGCACCTCGCCGGGCAGTTGCTCGCCGCCTACCCCGTGCCGTTGGCGCCGGGCAATGTTCCGGACGTGTCCCGCGGCGCCGCGCTCTATGCCGAGAATTGCGCGTCCTGCCACGGCGGGAAAGGCGAAGGCCCGCCGCCCGCCTTCGCAGCGCTCGACCCGGCGCCGATCGCCTTCGCCGACCGCGGCCGGGCCCGCGAACGCAGCCTGTTCGGCCTCTACCAGGTGATCACTCAAGGGCTCGAAAGCACGGCGATGCAGAGCTACTCGTCGCTTTCCGAAGAGGACCGGTGGGCGCTTGCGTTCCACGCCGGCGGGCTCGCCTACGGCGACGCCGCCCAAGGCGAGCGGATCTGGAAATCGGACCCGTCGGTTCGGGCGCTGGTGCCCGACATGGCAGCGCTCGTCGCGCTGACTCCTGCCGAGCTCGAATCGAAGATCGGCGCGGACCGGGCCGCAGCCGTCACTGCTTTCCTGCGCTCCAGTCCCGACGCCGTCGCCGCGCCTTCTGGCGGTGCCAACGCATCGCTGGGGCTGGCGCGCGAGCGGCTCCGAGAGAGCCTGGCCGCCGTCGCTCGTGGCGATCGATCGGAAGCCAACCGGCTCGCGCTTTCCGCCTATCTGGACGGTTTTGAGCCAGTCGAGGCGGTGCTCGCGATGCGCGACGGCAAGCTGATGAGCGACGTCGAGCAGGCCATGGCCGGTTTCCGCCAGGCGATCGGCCGCGGCGAAAGCGAAGGGCAGCTGCGCCAGCGCCTGGCCGAGATTTCGGGCCTGCTCGACCGATCGGAAGCAGCCCTCGCTCCGGAAGCGGAGAGCAAAGTCGCGACGTTCCTGGGCTCGTTCACGATCTTGCTCCGCGAAGGGCTCGAGGCCCTGCTGGTCGTCGTCGCGATGATTGCCTTCCTGCGTCGCGCGGAACGGCCGGAAGCGTTGCGATACGTACACGCCGGCTGGGCAGTCGCGCTGCTGGCGGGAGCGGCCACCTGGCTGGTCGCGACCTACGCGCTAAGCATCAGCGGCAAGACTCGCGAGCTCACCGAAGGCTTTGGGTCGCTGCTGGCCGCTCTCATCCTCTTGTCGGTCGGCGTGTGGATGCACGGCAAGGCGCAGGCGGACGAATGGCGCCGCTACATCGCCGAGAAGATGCAAGGGGCGCTGTCGCGCGGGTCGGGCTGGTTCCTGTTCGGCCTCGCCTTCATCGTCGTCTATCGCGAGGTGTTCGAAACGATCCTTTTCTATGTCGCCCTGTGGACGGCCGACAACGGCGGAGTCCTGCTCGCCGGAGCGCTGGCCGCGGTCGCGCTTCTGGCGGTGATCGCCTACGCGATGCTTCGCCTCAGCCGGACGCTGCCGATCGCTCAATTCTTCCGCTACAGCGCAATCCTGATAGCCGTGCTCGCGGTGGTGCTTGCCGGCAAGGGGGTCGGCGCGCTCCAGGAGGCGGGCACGATCGGGATCACGCCGCTTGCAGCAGTCCCGCGGATCGCGATGATCGGCCTGTTCCCGACTCTCGAAGCGGTCGCTGCGCAGCTTGCGATGCTCGCTGCGCTGACTTTTGGCTTTCGCGCCGCCGCCAGGCCACGTCCCCTCGCTGCCCCGGCCGAATGACGGCTTGGCATCGGCCGGTCGCACGGCTTAGGTGAAGTCGACAGTTATTGGAGGATTCGGCGATGGCGGGCGTGAACAAGGTCATATTGGTCGGCAACCTCGGGGCGGACCCGGAGGCGCGCTCGCTCAACAACGGCGGCGAAGTCGTCAACATGCGAGTCGCGACGTCGGAAAGCTGGAAGGACAAGGCCGGTGAGCGCCAGGAGCGCACCGAGTGGCACAATGTCGTCATCTTCAACGAGAACCTCGGACGGGTCGCGAAGAGCTATTTGCGCAAGGGGTCCAAGGTCTACCTGGAGGGCCAGATCCAGACCCGCAAGTGGACCGACCAGAGCGGCAACGACCGCTATACGACCGAGATCGTGCTGCAGCGGTTCCGGGGAGAGCTGGTGCTGCTCGACTCCGCCGGCGGCAGCCGCGGCGGCTACGACGACCAGGATTCCGGGGGCTCGCAGCGGCAGCAGTCGCGGCCGCAGCCGGCCACCTTCGACAACGAGCTGGACGACGACGTTCCCTTCTAGGGCTCGCCGGCGTCCTTTTTGAGCTTCGCCAGAGCCGCGAACGGCCCGGCCTCGGCTTCTCCGATGATTCCCGCCGCTTTCAGCGCCGAGTCGGCGTTCGCGCTTCGCGGATAGGGGTCGATCGCCAGCGCCAGGCTGTCCGCGACCGCGGCGCCGAGGTCGATCGCCCCGCCATCGTAGAAGGCGACGTCGCAATCCTCGCCGCTAAGCTCGATCTCCTCGTCCGGGTGTCCCTCCCGAGGCTCCGGCAGGAAAAGGACTTCGAAAGCTTCGTCGACATGCTCGGCGACGGGGTCGCCGGTGGCGACGCAGCATTGCTCGAGCGCCGCCCGGATCCGCCCCTTGGCCCGCACTTTCTCGCCATCGCGGCCGAGAGTCACATGCGCTTCGAGCCGGTCGAGCGACGGCAGCCCGAGCCGATCGGCCACCGCCCTGCGCTCGCTCTCGTCGGCGACAAGGTCGACCCGTTCGCCGTCGCCGATCCGATCGAGGCCGAGTCGGTGGGCGAAATTGTCGTGCATCACAGCCGTCCTTCCAAAAGATCGGCTTCCGGCGCTTGGCAGAGCCGCCGCCAAAGGTCGCGAATCGCCTCGGCGCTATGCTCCAGCGCCGCGTCCTTCGGAGACTCGCGCCGGTAAAGGCTGGAGACGACCGTTTCGGTCCAATCGCGTTCGTCGTGGACGGCGTCGCGCCACTCGTCGACCCGCCTCTCGAGCGATGCCACCAGCTTGCGGACGCGCCGGCCGAGGCCGGGATCGTTGAGTCCGAGCTCGCGATGCTCCGAATCCATTGCCTCGACGAACCTTTCGGTCAGCGCCGCCGACGCCACGCCGAGTTCCTCGCTCCCCGATTCCAGCCGGACGATGACGAGCGCGCAAATGCTTGCGAGCATAGCGAATCGCCCGTCGATGGTGTCGGCGACCTCGCCGTCCAAATACCAATGGGGACGCCGCGCCTCGGCTACGACCGCGTCGAACAGCGCCTGCCCGCGAGCCGGCTCGTCCGTTAATCTGCGGAACAGGAATCGAAGCATAGGACTCGCTCTAGCACGGCGCAGGGTTGCGCGCCCGTGCGCCAAGCGCATATTGGCGTTTGCCGCCTTGCGACAAATTGTTTCAAGCGGGCCGAGAGTTCCGGGAGACGAATCGATATGAACGCTGCGATGGCTAAGATCGCGTTGGCAGTCGCGGGCGCTGCTTTGGTTGGCGGCTGCGCCGGGATGCGCGACCATCGTGGCGCGGTCGTCGACCCGGAGCTCGTTTCAGCGATTCAGCCTGCGATCGACAACAAGACCTCGGTGGCCGCGACGCTCGGCCGCCCGACCTTCGAAGGGCAGTTCAGCGACAACGACTGGTATTATGTCTCGCGCGACACGAAGACGATCGCCTTCCGCAATCCGTCGGTTCAAAAGCAGACGGTCGTCCACGTTCGATTCGACGCAGCCGGCAATGTCGTTTCCGTGAACCAGACGGGGAAGGAGCTGGTCGCGAACATCGACCCGGTGGACGACAAGACTCCGACGCTCGGCCGTGACCGAAGCCTGTTCGAAGATATTTTCGGCAATATCGGCACCTTGGGCACCGCAGCGCCGGGCGCCGGGCAACAGCCCCAGTAACGCGCGCCATGCCTTCGGCGCTTTTGCGGGAGCGCCGTTTCGCTTAAGCGCTAGGACATGACCGCGACCCCGGCCGGCATGACCTATGCCGATTACCTCAAGCTCGACGATCTTCTCTCGGCGCAGCAGCCATTGTCGGGCCTGCACGACGAGATGCTGTTCATCGTCATCCACCAGACGAAGGAGCTGTGGCTCAAGCAGATGCTCCATGAGCTCGGCTTCGCCATCGGGCTGGTCGAGCAGGACCGTTTCGCCCCCGCTTATAAGGCGCTCGCGCGAGTTGGGCGGATCCAGTCGGTGATGACATTATCGTGGGACGTGCTTTCCACGCTCACGCCCGTCGACTATCTCAAGTTCCGCGACGTGCTCGGGACATCCTCGGGTTTCCAGTCGGCGCAGTTCCGCGAGTTCGAGTATCGCCTCGGCCTCAAGGACGAAGCCTATCTCAAACATTATTCCGCCGACAGCGAGCAGCATGCGCGCCTGCGCAGGGCGATCGACGAGCCGAGCCTCCGCGAAGCATCGCACTCCGCCTTGGAGCGCGCGGGATTCGACCTCGGCGACCGGTCTGACCAGGCGATCGCGAACGCCTGGCTGCAGGTGTACCGCGATTCCGACCGCTGGTTCGAACTCTACCAGCTTGCCGAAAAGCTTCTCGACGTCGACGATGCACTCGCCGGCTGGCGGCACAAGCATGTGCTGACCGTGGAGCGGATCATCGGAAACAAGCGGGGGACCGGCGGCTCCGCCGGAGCGTCCTACCTGCGCTCGACTCTGGACAAGCGGGCATTCCCGGAGCTGTGGGCGCTCAGGACCGACCTTTGAGCTTCAAGCCGCTTTTCTCGAAGACCCTTGGAGCCGATCCCGACCGGCTGCACATGGCAGCGCACAGCCATCACCTGTGGCCCGACGCGAGCTTCGACGGGCAGGTCGAATGCTGGGACGACGCCGCCCGTTTCGCCGACCGCAAGTGGGACCGGGTCATGGACAAGGTGTGGCCGGAGGCGCAGCGGCACGTAGCCTCGGAGCTCGGGACGGGCATGACCGGCGAAATCGTGTTCGCACCGAACACCCACGAGCTTCTCGTCCGCCTCTTCGCCGCGGTTTCAGCGAAGCGCCCGGTCCGCGTGCTGACCAGCGACGGCGAGTTCCACAGCGCGCGCCGCCAATTCTCAAGATGGGAGGAATCGGGCGCCGCAGCGGTTACCCGCGTGGCGGCCGAGCCGTTCGGCGACTTTTCCGATCGCTTCCTTGAGGCCGCAGCCTCGGGCGGCCACGACTTCATCTTTGTCAGCCAGGTCTTGTTCGGTAGCGGCCGGCTATTCGAGAATGCCGGTGATCTCGCGAGGCTCTCCTCACCGGACGGCCCGTGGGTGGTCATTGACGGTTATCACGCGTTCATGGCCGTCGACGCGCCGTTCACAGCCAACGCCGGAACATCCGCCTTCTACCTGGGCGGCGGGTATAAATATGCGATGGCGGGTGAGGGCTGCGCCTTCCTTCACGCGCCGCCGGGGTTCGGGCCGCGGCCGCCGGTCACCGGCTGGTTCGCCGAGTTCGATGACCTGACCCTGCCGCGCGGAATTGTCGGCTACGCCAGCGACGCCATGCGATTCATGGGCGCGACCTTCGACCCGTCCGGCCTCTACCGGTTCAATGCCGTGCAGCGGATGCTTGACGAAAACAGGCTGACGACGGCGCGCATTTCGGCCCACGTCGAGCACTTGCAACACCGTCTGCTGGACCTGGTGGCAAAGTCGCCGCTCGGGACGGCCGAGCTATTGAACCCGCTATCCGGATCTCCGCACGCGCGCTTCCTCGCGTTCCGAAGCACGGATGCGCAGGACTGGTGCGCCGAGCTCGCCTCCCGAAACTGCGTCGTCGACGTCCGGGGCGATGTCCTTCGTGTCGGCCTCGGCCTCTACCACGACGAAAGCGACATCGACCGCTTCGCCGAGCTGGCCGCTACGCTAGGCGGCAAACAATGACCGAGCCGAAGCCGAGCTCCCCGCGAGTCCTCCTCGCGCTGCTTCTGCTCGCCTACATCTTCAA
>DATAKH010000213.1:0-1882 GCA_036261735.1 Sphingomicrobium sp. | reverse complement strand
CAGCGCTTTTTGCAGGCTTTCCGCAAAACTGCGCCCGATCGCCATCACCTCGCCGACCGACTTCATCGAGGTCGATAGGAGCGCCTCCGCGCCCTTGAACTTCTCGAAGGCGAAGCGCGGGATCTTGGTCACCACATAATCGATGGTCGGCTCGAAGCTCGCGGGCGTCGCGCCGCCAGTGATATCGTTGGAAATCTCGTCGAGCGTGTAGCCAACCGCCAGCTTGGCGGCGACCTTGGCGATCGGGAAGCCCGTCGCCTTCGACGCTAGCGCAGAAGACCGCGACACGCGCGGGTTCATCTCGATCACGATCAGCCGGCCTGACTTCGGATCGACTGCGAACTGCACGTTCGAACAGCCTGTTTCGACACCGATTTCGCGCAACACGGCGATGCTCGCCGAGCGCATCCGCTGATATTCCTTGTCGGTCAGCGTCAGCGCGGGTGCGACGGTGATGCTGTCCCCGGTGTGCACGCCCATCGGGTCGATATTCTCGATCGAGCAGATGATGATGGCGTTGTCGTTCCTGTCGCGGACGACCTCCATCTCATATTCCTTCCAGCCGAGCACCGATTCCTCGATCAGCACTTCGGTGGTGGGCGATGCTTCCAGCCCGCCCGAGACGATCCGCTCGAACTCCTCGCGGTTGTAGGCGATCCCGCCGCCCGTCCCGCCGAGCGTGAAGCTCGGTCGGATGATCGCGGGCAAGCCCACAGTTTCCAGCGCTGCGACCGCCTCTTCAAGCGAATGAGCGATCGCCGAGCGGGGCGATTCAAGCCCGATCTTGTCCATCGCCTCGCGGAACTTCAGCCGGTCCTCGGCTTTCTCGATCGCCGCCGCATTGGCGCCGATCAGCTCGACCCCGAACTTCTCCAGCGTCCCGTTTTTCGCCAGCGCCAGCGCGGTGTTAAGCGCCGTCTGCCCGCCCATCGTCGGAAGCACCGCATCCGGCCGCTCCTTCTCGATGATGCTGGCGACGAAGCCGGGCGTGATCGGCTCGATATAGGTCGCGTCGGCAAGCTCCGGGTCGGTCATGATCGTCGCCGGGTTGGAATTGACGACGATGACTCGATAGCCCTCGGCCTTCAGCGCCTTGACGGCCTGCGACCCCGAATAATCGAACTCCGCAGCCTGGCCGATGACGATCGGCCCCGCGCCGATGATCAGGATGGAGGAAATGTCGGTGCGCTTGGGCATCTACCGCATCATCCCCACGAACTTCTCGAACAGGTAGAAGCTGTCCTGCGGTCCCGGGCTGGCCTCGGGGTGGTATTGAACGCTGAACGCCGGCTTGTCGGTCAGTTCGATCCCGCAATTGCTGTCGTCGAACAGGCTCACGTGGGTCTCGCGGACATTCTCCGGCAGCCCCTCGCGCTCGACCGCGAAGCCGTGGTTCATGCTGGTGATCTCGACCCGGCCGTCGGCGAGGCGCTTGACCGGGTGGTTGGCGCCGCGGTGGCCCTGGAACATCTTGCTGGTCTTCCCGCCGACCGCGAGCGCGAGCATCTGGTGGCCGAGGCAGATCCCGAACAAAGGCTTGCCGCTTTCCAGCATCTGCCTGATCACCGGCACCGCATATTCGCCCGTCGCCGCCGGATCGCCCGGCCCGTTCGACAGGAAGAAGCCGTCCGGCTCGTGCGCCATGATCTCTTCGAACGTCGCGCTCGCCGGCACCACCGTCACCCGCGCGCCGGCTTCGACGAGGTTGCGGAAGATGTTGCGCTTGTTGCCATAGTCGACGGCGACGACGTGCGGGCGTGACTCATCGTCACCGCCCATCTCGTACCCCTCGCCCCACTGCCATCGGCCACCAGTCCAGCGCTCGATCTGCAGTCGGCTGACGTCCTTGGCCAGATCCATGCCTTCGAGCCCCGGCCAGTCC
>DATAKH010000210.1:0-9796 GCA_036261735.1 Sphingomicrobium sp. | reverse complement strand
GGGCGGACGATCGCGACCTCGATGACGAGGTCGTAGAAGCAGCGCGGCTTGAGGCGCGGGAGCATGTTCATCTGAGCCCGGCTTTCGACCTGGAACACGCCCAGCGAATCGCCGCGGCACAGCATGTCGTAGACCGCCGGCTCCTCGGCCGGGACGGTCGCCAGCTCCCAGTCCTCGCCATGATGTTCCCGAACCAGGTCGAAGCATTTGCGGATGCAGGTCAGCATGCCCAATGCGAGCACGTCGATCTTGAGGATGCCGAGCTCGTCGATGTCGTCCTTGTCCCATTCGATGAAGGTTCGGTCCTCCATCGCTCCGTTGCCGACCGGAACCGTCTCGGTCAGCGGCCGCTCGGTAAGGGTGAAGCCGCCGACATGCTGCGACAGGTGGCGCGGCATTCCGATCATCTGCCCGGCCAGCTTGATCGTTCGCTTCAAATGCGGATCGGACAGGTCGAGCCCGGCGTCGGCCGCGCGCGCTTCGGCCATCTCGCCTTCCATATGGCCCCAGATGGTCGATGCGAGCGCTCCGCACACATCTTCGGAAAGCCCCATCACCTTGCCGACCTCGCGGATCGCCGACTTGGGCCGGTAATGGATCACGGTCGCGGCAATCCCGGCGCGGTCGCGGCCGTATTTCTCGTAGATGTGCTGGATCACCTCCTCGCGCCGCTCATGCTCGAAATCGACATCGATATCGGGCGGCTCGCGGCGCTCCTCGGAAATGAATCGCTCGAAGAGGAGGTCGCTGGTCGACGGGTCGACCGCGGTGATCCCGAGGCAATAACAGACCGCGCTGTTCGCGGCCGAGCCGCGGCCCTGGCACAGGATCGGCGGGTCGAGTCCCCGCGCAAAGGCGACGATGTCGTGGACGGTCAGGAAGTAGCGCGCGAAGTCGAGCTTCTCGATAAGCGCCAGTTCGTGGCGAAGCTGCTTTTCGACCTTTTCCGGAAGCCCTTCGGGCCACTTCTCCTTTGCCCCATCCCAAGTCAGCTGCTCAAGATAGTCCTGCGGGGATTTGCCTTCCGGCACCGTCTCTTTCGGATATTCGTAACGCAGCTCGTCGAGGCCGAAGTTCAGCGAGTCGGCGAACTCGCGGGTCGCTTCAATCGCGTGCGGCCAGCGGGCGAACAGCCGCCCCATTTCCTCGGGCGATTTCAAATGCCGCTCGGCATTCGGGTTTAGAAGGAATCCCGCTTTTTCAATCGTAGTCTTCTCGCGGATGCAGGTCATCACGTCTTGCAGCGGGCGTTTCTCCGGCGCGTGATAATGGACATCGTTGGTCGCCAGGATGGTGAAGCCATTCGCCCGGGCGATGCGGTCGAGCCGCTCGATCCGAGCGACGTCGCCGCCGCGATAAAGATAGGCCGCAGCGACATGGTGAAGCGAAGGAATGACGTCACGGAGCCGCTGCAATTCAAGCTCGAACGCATCGAGGTCGCCTTCCGGCCAGGCGATGAAGGCAATGCCGTCGGAATGGGTGGCGACGTCGTCCAGCGTCAGCTCGCACTCGCCCTTGGCGGCGCGCATCTTGCCGAGGCTCAGCAGTCGCGACAGCCGCCCATAGCCGTCCCGGTCGATCGGGTAAGCGAGCAGGCTCGGCGCATCGCCGAGATCCAGCCTGCAGCCGATTAGCGGCTTGAGCCCAGCGCCTGTACAGGCGCTGTGCATGCGCACCACGCCGGCGAGCGTGTTGCGATCAGCGATCCCGATCGAATCCATCCCCAGCTCGAGCGCCCGAAGCGCCAGCTCGATCGAATCCGACGCTCCGCGCAGGAACGAAAAAGGCGTGGTGACTCCAAGCTCGACATAGGGCGCGGGCGCGATCCGGGGCTTCGGGCCGTCGCGGACCAGCTTTTTGCGGGCGAAGCCTTCTCTCTCGGGCATCAGCCGAACAGCCCGTGGATGAACCAGTTCGGGGCTCCGCCGCGGCCGTCGCCGATCAGTCCTTCGCGGAAGATCCAGTAGCGGCGGCCGGCCTCGTCCTCGACCCGATAATAATCGCGAAGCCTGGCGGTCGATCGCTCGCGCCACCATTCGGGCGCGATCCGCTCCGGCCCCTCCACGCGGGCGATGTCGTGCACCGAGCGCCGCCAGACGAAGCGGCGCGGCACCCCTTCGGGGGTCGCATAGACGACGGCGATCGCTTCGGGCCGGTCGAGCAGGCGTTGGGGCCGCGGCGGCGTCGGCGGGAGCTCGATTGGCTCTGCTTTTTCGAGAGCCGCTCGCCAGCTACTCGCGCGCTCGGGAAGGTGGCTTTCGAATGGCTTCGGGCGGCGGACCGCACGACGACCGAGCTTGACCGTCAGCCGGTCAACCAGCCGGGCGAGATTGCGAGTCCCGCCCGGTTCTTCGATCAGGCTCTCCTGCGCGGCATCGAGGCTTTCGCTCCAGTCGGCAGCCAATGCGAACGCATCGAAGCCGAAACCCGGATCGAGCGCCGCGGCCTTGTCGGCGAGCAACCGTTCAAGATGCTTCGGCTCGCGACTGGGGATTGCCGTCGCGACCGAGGCTGCCGCGACGCTGCCATCAACCCGGAAACCGTGGAATGACAGCTTGCGAACGCCGAGGTGTCGCTCCTCCAACTCAGTGACGAGCTTGGGAATGAGCCGCTTGAGCGCCTGTGTCGCTGCTTCGACATGGGTCGCCGGTTCTTCGAGGCGAAGGCTCGCCCGCGGGGGCGGGTCTTCGATAAGCGCGGTCAGCGGCTCCGGCTTTCGCCCGAGCGCGCGGTCGAGCGCATCGAGGACGTCTTCGGCGCCGCGAAACCGCCGCGCCAGCGCCAGCCGGGGCAGGGCCGTGAGAGCGCCGATCGTCTTCAGCCCGAGCCGTTCGAGCGTTCGAATTGTGTCCGGTGCCAGCCGCAGCGCGGACACATGCAGCGGCTGAAGCTCATTTCCGCCGAAGCGGCTGAAGGCCCAGGCAGCTGCGGACGTCGGCGCAATCGCGATCCGGGCCGTCAGCCCCAGCGCCGCAAACCGCACCCGCACGTCCTCGGCCAGCGCCGTCTCCCCGCCAAACAGATGCGCCACTCCGCTGACATCGAGACGCAATGCATCCTCGCCGTCCACCTCGACCAACGGTGACCAGCGCTGCGCCCATTTCGCCAGCCGCTGCAAAAGCGCTTCGTCACCGGTGGGATCGGCAGGGATCGCGATCAGGCTTGGGTCCAGCGCCCGCGCGTCGGTCAGCCGCGCTCCGGCTCTCGCCCCGCATGCCGCGGCGGCCTCGGTGACGGCGTGGATGACGGGGCCATGCGTGCCCTCGACGGTAAGGACGACGGGGACGTCAGGCGCGAAGCCGCTCGACTTCGCCCAGCGCTCGATCGCCAGCGCCGGCAACCAGATGGAAGCGGTCCGAGTCATGCGCGACGGTCCAACGGCCCGGCGGAATCCCTCGCGCCCGGAACAGCTCGGCGTCCCAGGCGGGCGACCCCGGCGCCCGAGAGTCGAGCGGATTCGCCAGCGACGGCGCGCTTCCGATCCGCCAGCGCATCCGCGCACCGCTCAAATTCGCATGTCCGGCCAGCCTCACCAACCAGCACCAAACGCCAGTCCGCTCCGACGCGACCGCAAGCCGCCGGGTGGCGGTGAAGTCGAGCGCTGCCGGGTCTCCCCACAATTCGCCGATCACGGCCGAGAGAGCGGAGCATCTTACCCCCTCCTCCATCGCCCACAGCGCGGCACGGGCATCGCGCGCCTCGACATGGATGATGTCGATGCCGCCAAGGCCGGGCGGATAGATTCGCCCGCTTTCCAGGGCCGCCATCCGCTCCTGCACCCACAACACCGGCTTCGATCGATCAAGCTGCGGCAATAGGAAGCCGGCCCACCCGCTGTCTCGCGGGGAAGCAGCGAACAGCTCGGAAAAGGTGGGGCTGGACGGCGCGGGCGTGCTCCAGCGCTCGCCCAACCCGCTGGGGAGACGAGAATGTTCGACCCTGGCGGAGACAGCTCCGCCGGCGACCAGGGACAATCCTTCAGCCACACGACTCACAACGCTTTTGTTCTTTGTTTGTTCTTATCCAGCGAGTCGCTGGAAAGAGTCAATCGTGCGACTCGGGCGCTTCAATTTCCCTGAGAAACTTCACGATTTCAGCGACAGCCGCCCGCGTACCCCTCTTCGACACCGCAAAGCCCATGTGCGTCGAGTTGACTTCCGCCTCCCGGTCGCGAGTCGCCTCGGTTCCCCTTGCCGACGGAACGCCGACAATGCCGTCGCGCCGCGACCAGATGGCGAGGGTCGGTACCGGTGGCTTGTCCTCGCTCTCGGCGATCGGCGGGTCGTCGACCGGATGGCGCGCGACCCATTCGTAGAGCCTCCAGACGTTTGTGTAGCGGCGTCGGTCGCCCCAAACCGGAGTGCCGAGGGTCACAACGGCCCGCACCCGCTCCGGCTGCGCCCGCGCCAGTTCCCGCGCGTAAAGGCCGCCAAGGCTCCACCCGACGAGAAGAATCGGCTCGTCGTGGCCGCACAGCTCGGCGGCGCGCCTCAAACGGTCGAGAGTGTCAGGCCGCGCGCCCCAGTTTATGCCATGCCGCCACGGGTGAACCCGGAATCCCGCTTCCGCGAGCGCCCGCCGAAGCTCCATCGTCGTGCGATCGTTCGCGATGAAGCCAGGAATGACGAGCGCTGGCGGCCCATTTTCCGGGCCCCGCGGCCCCTTGTGCCCGAAACCGCGCCAGAAACGGCTGGCGAGCGCACCGACCTCCTTGACTCGCGACAGCATGCCCGGTGCGCCGCTATCGCTCATTCCGCCTTCGCTCGGGCCGGCAGAGGGCGCTCGACCGCCCATGCAAGCGCCACGAACAACAGATAAGCGGCCAGCCCGGTCGCGCCGACAACCGCCTGGTCCACCTCTTGCGGAGGCGGGGCCAGGCGTGTCGCTGCCATAAACAGGACGCCGAAAGCCAGGAATGCCGGGATCCTCCACGCCGGCAGCCCGTTAGAGCGCCACAGCGGCGCCAGCAGCGCGCCGGCCGCTAGAAACAGGACAAGCTCGAGCGCTAGCTCGGCCAGCGGGTAGTTCCACAGCGCCAGGCCGACCAGCGGGCCCCCGCCCGGCCACAAAGGCAGGTCGGCATGGTGCACCAGCGCGTCGAAAAACCAGTGCGACAGCACCACCGCTGCTACGAGAAACGACCCTTTCGTCCCGGCCTTCAGCAGCTTGCCCGCGACGAACCCTACCAGCGACCAGGCGGCCGCCGCCGCAAGGCTGTGCGACCACGGGTAGTGAACGAAAGCGAGCCCCTCGGTGACTCCGGCCGCCGGCTCCACACGCTCCAATCCCGCGATCACGAAGATCGACCACAGGATGTCGAGAAGCTGCGCTGCCCCGACGACCACCCACAGCTTGATGCTTCGGTTGGCGGCCCTGGCAGCGAAGGAGGCCGAATAATGCCCTACCAGCACCGCGCTGCTCCGACCGCGCTCAGAGGAACTCGCCCCCCATCAGCTCCTGTAGCGCCTTGGGAAGCCGCACCCGCCCGTCCTCCGTCTGGTGGTTCTCCAGCAGCGGGACGAGGATTCTTGGGGAAGCCAGCGCCGTATTGTTGAGCGTGTGCGCGAACCGCACCTTGCCGTCGTTTCCGCGGTAGCGGATGTTCGCCCGCCGCGCCTGCCAGTCGTGAAGCGTCGAACAGCTGTGGGTCTCGCGATACTTGCCAAGGCTCGGGACCCAGCTCTCGATGTCGTTCATCCGGTACTTGCCCAGACCCATGTCGCCGGTCGACGTCTCGATCACCTGGTAGGGGATTTCGAGGTCCGCAAGCAGCTGTTCCGCAAGGCCGAGCAGCTTCGCGTGCCAATCGGCCGAAACCGCCTCGTCCGCCTCGCAGATCACGTACTGTTCGACCTTCACGAACTGATGGACCCGAAGCAGGCCGCGCACGTCCTTGCCCGCGCTTCCCGCTTCGCGGCGGAAGCAGGGTGAATAGCCTGCGTAGAGGATCGGCAGCTTGTCGGCCTCTATGATCTCGCCCGAATGGAGCGAGGTCAGCGCCACCTCCGCGGTGCCCGCCAGCCAAAGATCGTCCGCAGGGATATGGTAGGTTTCCTCCATGTGGCCGGGGAACTGGCCCTGATTGAAAAAGGCTTCGGGCCGGGCGATCGCCGGCACGGTGATGGGCGTGAATCCGGCGTCGGCGATCTCGCCCAGCGCCCAGCCCATCAGCTTCGTTTCCAGCAGCGCCAGCCGGCCCTTTAGGCAATAGGTCCGCGATCCCGACACCTGCGTGATCCGCGACAGGTCGGCCCAGTCGTTCTTCTCGATAAGGGCGACATGGTCGAGTAGATCGAAGCCGAACTCTGGCGGCTCGCCGACCGTCCGGATGACGGTGTTGAAACTTTCGTCCGGGCCGACCGGAGCGCCTTCGAAGGGGATGTTGGGGACCAGCAGAAGCAGCGCTCGGAGCGCCTCCTGTTTGTCGCCGAGGCTCTTTTCCAGCTCGGAAGCGCGCGCGCCCGC
Organism: Sphingomicrobium sp.; assembly: GCA_036261735.1. Lineage (GTDB taxonomy): Bacteria > Pseudomonadota > Alphaproteobacteria > Sphingomonadales > Sphingomonadaceae > Sphingomicrobium. The sequence continues at coordinate 3,331 of DATAKH010000210.1, read as the reverse complement.
CTCCTTGGCTTTGCGCCCCAGCTCGGCTTTCTCTTCGGGGCTCGCGTCCTTGAAACGGCCGCTGACCGCGTTGCGCTCGGCGCGAAGCCGGTCGATCTCGGTCTTGAGCGCGCGAACCTCGCCGTCGAGCGTCACGATTTCGCCGACATCGAGGGACACGCCCTTTGCGTCGATCGCGGCTTCGACCGCCTCGGGGTTGGCCTTGATGAAATCGATGCCCAGCATGGACAGCCAAGTGCGCGAATTGCGCTCCATCCGCAAGTTCGCCTAAGCGGGGCCATGCCATCCGGACTGGTTGCTCTGCTCGACGACGTCGCCACTATCGCCAAGCTCGCGGCGTCGTCGCTCGACGATGTCTCGGCGGCCGCCGGCAAAGCGACGACGAAAGCAACGGGCGTCGTGATCGACGACACCGCCGTCACGCCGCGCTACGTCATCGGCCTTGCTCCCGAGCGCGAGCTTCCGATCATCGGCAAGATCGCCTGGGGCTCGGTCAAGAACAAGCTGCTCCTGCTTCTTCCAGCCGCGCTGATCCTGACCGCTTTCGCTCCGTTCCTGATCACCCCGCTATTGATGGTCGGCGGCAGCTACCTCGCCTTCGAAGCCACCGAGAAAATTCTCGAAAAGCTGCTCCATGAGCATGCCCATGAGGAGAAGCTTCTCGACGCGCTTCCCGATCCCGTCGAGCTCGAGAAGCTCCAGGTCGCCGGCGCCATCCGCACCGACCTCATCCTGTCGGCGGAAATCATGGCGATCGCGCTAGCCAACCTCGAAGGCCTCAGCCTCACCGCCACCGGATTCGCTCTAGGCGGTGTCGCGCTTGCGATCACCGCCGGTGTCTATGGCGTCGTGGCGCTAATCGTGAAGCTCGACGACATCGGGCTTCATTTGGCCGAGCGGAGCAATCGCGCCGCCCAGGCGGTCGGCAACGGCCTGGTCCACATCGTTCCCAAGATGCTCAGCGCATTGTCGGTGATCGGCACCGCGGCAATGCTGTGGGTCGGCGGCGGAATCCTCGTCCACGGGCTCGAAGTGCTCCACATCGCCGCCGTCATTCCGGAAACCATCCATCACGTCGCCGAAGCCGCGGCCCACGTCGCCGGAATTATCCCCGGGGTCATTGCCTGGCTAGTCGGAGCGCTGGGATCGGCGGTTGTCGCTTTCATCGTAGGCGGAGCGATCACCTTCGTCGTGCGCCAGCTGACTACCCATCCGGAAAAGCTGGTCGTCGACTAGTCGAAGTGAAGCCGGCGGTAGCGGCCGCGGAAATAGAGCAGCGGATCCATCTGAGGATCGAAGCTCGCCCGGATGACCCGGCCGATCAGGATGTCGTGGTCGCCGCCGTCATGGACCGCGTGGCGTTCGCATTCGAAAACGCCGAGCGATTCCATCAGCAGCGGCGCCCCCGTTTCGCCCGTCGACCAGGGGGTCGCGCCGAAACGGTCTTCATCGCGCGCCGAAAAGCGGATCGAGGCGGGCTGCTGGCCGGTCTGCAAAACATTGACGGCGAAGAATGGCGCGCTCGCCAGCGCCGGCGCGCAGCGCGCCCTCTTGGCGATGCACACCAGCAGCAGCGGCGGATTTAGCGACACGGATGTGAAGCTGTTGACGGTGAGGCCGAACGGGCGCTCCTGCTCGTCGACGCAAGTCACGACCGTCACTCCGGTCGCGAAGCTTCCCAGCGCGTCGCGAAGCGTTCGCTGGTCCGATCCGCTTCGATATTCGCGCTGGGGAGCGTCGGCGGCCATTCGTGAAGCCTATAGCGGGGCCAGCCGAAACCTCCACTCGAAGAGGCGATGCAACTTTCGTTAGGGGTTTGTTAGCTCAACTGCGGCCAAAGTGGTGCGAACCGGGAGTTCCGCGATGAACGCACTGACCTTTCCGAAGCGCGAACCGAAACGCTCGCGCGTTTTCCTCACCGGCCAAGTGGACGCCGGCTCGGGACCGATCGATGTGCGAATCCGCGACATCTCGACCACGGGCGCGCTCCTCGAATCCGATTTCGCGCCCAAGGGCGGCGATACACTGGAACTGGCCTGCGGCTCTACTAGCCTGCAAGCTCGCGTCGCCTGGGCCGACCGCGGCTGGTTCGGAGTCGAGTTCTTCACGCCGCTCCTTGTCGGCGATCTCGTCGACGCTGCGGGCACGAAACTGCAGGTCTCGGCACCCCGCAGCTATCACTCCGGCGAACCGCTGGACTGACCCTTCGCCTTCGGGGCGTCAGCGCCCGGCCAATGACGTGATCGATTCGGCGAGCTTTCGGTCGCGATCGGTGATTCCGCCGGAATCGTGGCTGGTGAGGCGGAAGTCGACGCGATTCCAAACGCTCGTGAACTCCGGGTGATGGTCGGCCTTCTCCGCGTGCAAGGCGACGCGGGTCAGGAAGGCGAACGCTTCGCTGAAATCCCTGAACTCGAAGCTACGGAGCAATGCCTTGCCGCCGTCCTCGAGAGCCCAACCGATCGGCGCGTCCATCGTCTTTCTCCTGTCCAAAGCCGCCTTCGCATAGCATAGCGCCGCCGCGAAGGAGCCACGACCAGCGTTGCGGATCGACCGTTTCCTTTACTGCATCCGGCTGGCGAAGAGCCGAACCCTGGCCCAGGCGATTGTCGAGTCTGGTCACGTTCGGATCGACGGCAAGCGCGTGGAAAAGCCAAGCGACGCGGTCCGCGCCGGAAGCGTCGTCGCCCTTCCGCTGCACGGCCGAACGCGAATCCTGAAGGTGCTGTGCCTGCCCGCCCGCCGCGGCCCCGCGCCGGAGGCTCGAGCGTGTTACGAGGAACTGGGCGTTGACGAGGGAAGCGGCGCAACTTAGCGAACGGCCAAAGGGAGCAAATGCCGATATGACCTACGTCGTCACCGACGCCTGCATCAAATGCAAATATATGGATTGCGTCGAGGTCTGCCCCGTCGACTGCTTCTACGAGGGCGAAGTGATGCTGGTCATCAATCCCAACGAGTGCATCGACTGCGGAGTCTGCGAGCCGGAATGCCCGGTCGAGGCGATCAAGCCCGATACCGAATCAGGTCTGGAAAAGTGGCTCGAGCTCAACACGACCATGTCGGCCGACTGGCCCAACATCACCCGCAAGAAGGACAGCCCCGCCGACGCCGACGAACACAAGGGCGAAGAGGGCAAGTACGACAAATATTTCACCCCGGACCCGGGCGAGGGCGACTGACGGTATTCGCTAGCGTCCGTTTTCGACCCATTGCGGACACTCGGCAATATGGCACAAAGTGGCCGAATGAACGGCTTCGTAAGACGCGCGGGTGCGGGCTATGCTGGCGTAGCGCTCCTGATGGTCGCAACACTCCCCTTCATGTTCAG
>DATAKH010000209.1:0-5312 GCA_036261735.1 Sphingomicrobium sp. | reverse complement strand
GGACTTCTCGGTGCGGCGCTCGTCACCAACCCGTGGATAACCCTTCTCGCGATCGCTTTGATCTATCTCGCAGTGCTTCCGTTCAGCATTGCAAGCTATGCGGCCGTCAAGCGCCGGCGGGCCGGGGAAGCCGCTTCACCCCGCCGCGCCCCGAAAGCGCGTCAACAATAGCGCTTCGGTTGTCGTAGATTTGCTGAAGCGCAAGGCTCCCGGCGATCCAGAAGCAGGCGAGGAAAAGCAGGTTAAAAAGCGGTCCAAGCATCGTAGTCATCCCTGTTCGAAAGTGGCGCCGGTCCGCACGTCGGCGCCGTTGGGACGAAGCAATGTTCCTGCTTTGTTCCCCTTTGTCAAGCGGAGCGTCGTACTTATCTGCAAGGTGTTGAATCGACGGCGCTGTTCGGCTAGGGCGCGCCGCATCCCACAGGCGGAGCTGACATACCGGTGCCGGCCGATTGGCTGGTGACTGGCTTCGCCGAGGCAGAACCGGAAGGAGAAAGACCATGGCGGCTACTGTCGTCACGATGCAGCAATTGCTCGAGGCCGGAGTGCATTTCGGCCACCAGACCCATCGCTGGAACCCGCGGATGAAGCCGTACATCTTCGGCGACCGCAACGGAGTCCACATCATCGACCTGTCGCAGACCGTGCCGTTGTTCGCGCGCGCTCTCGAATTCGTCCAACAGACAACCGCACGCGGCGGCAAGGTCCTGTTCGTCGGCACTAAGCGCCAGGCGCAGGACGCTATCGCCGAGAGCGCGCAGGCATCGGGCCAGCATTTCGTCAATCACCGCTGGCTCGGCGGAATGCTGACCAACTGGAAGACGATCTCGAACTCCATCAAGCGCTTCAAGACGCTTGAGGAGCAGCTGTCAGGCGACACCACCGGACTGACCAAGAAGGAGGTACTCCAGCTGACCCGCGAGCGTGACAAGCTCGAAAAGTCGCTGGGGGGAATCCGCGACATGGGCGGCCTTCCCGACGTCATGTTCGTGATCGACACCAACAAGGAAGAGCTTGCGGTCAAGGAAGCGAACACGCTCGGCATCCCGGTCGTCGCGATCCTCGATTCGAACAGCGATCCGACGGGAATTGCCTTCCCGGTTCCGGGCAATGACGACGCAAGCCGCGCAATCCGGCTCTATTGCGATTCGATCGCTTCGGCAGCCACTGCCGGCCGCGCCGGAGAGGCGCAGTCGAAGGGCGTGGACATCGGTGAAATGGCCGAGCCCCCGGCCGAAGCCGCGCTGGAAGCGTAAGTATTTTACCCTCCCGTGCGCGGGAGGGGAGTGAAAGGAAATTCAGAATGGCTGAGATCACCGCCGCATCCGTCAAGGAGCTCCGCGAGCGCACCGGCGCCGGCATGATGGACTGCAAGAAGGCGCTGGCCGAGAACAACGGCGACATGGAAGCCTCGGTCGACTGGCTCCGCGCCAAGGGCCTTTCGGCTGCCGCCAAGAAAGCCGGTCGAACTGCCGCCGAAGGGCTTGTCGGGGTCGCCGTCGAAGGTAATCGCGGCGCCATCGTCGAGGTCAACTCGGAGACGGATTTCGTTGCCAAGAACGAGAAGTTCCAGGACTTCGTCGGAAATGTCGCGAAACTCGCGCTGGAAACCGGCGGCAATGTCGAGAACCTGCTTGCCGCGACCTATCCGGGCGGCGGCACCGTCGAGGAGGCCCTGACCAACAACATCGCCACCATCGGCGAGAACCAGTCGCTTCGCCGAAGCACGGTGCTTGCGGTCAACGAGGGGGCGATCGTCTCCTACGTCCACAATGCTGTCGCGCCGGGCCTCGGCAAGATCGGTGTCCTGGTCGCCCTGGAGAGCGGCGCGGGCGCGGACTCGCTCCAGTCGATCGGCAAGCAGATCGCGATGCACATCGCGGCCGCGAACCCGCTTGCTCTGACCGGCGACGACCTCGACGCGGACCTGATCGAGCGCGAGCGCGGAATCGCGCTTGAAAAGGCGAAAGAAAGCGGAAAGCCCCAGAACATCGCCGAGAAGATGGTCGAGGGCAGCATCGCCAAGTTCCGCAAGGAGAATGCGCTCCTGTCGCAGCTGTTCGTGATGGACAACAAGACACCGGTCTCGGACGTCCTTGCGTCGGCCGGCAAGGAAGCCGGAAGCGACATTCAGCTGAGCGCTTTCGTTCGCTTCCAGCTTGGCGAGGGCATCGAGAAGAAGCAGGACGACTTCGCCGCCGAGGTGGCCGCGGCGGCCGGAACGAGCAAGGCCGAACCGGTCGCTTGAGGTCCTTGTCTGCGCAAAGCTGTTGGAATTGGGGCGGCTGGGCCATAAAGGCTTGGCCGCCCTTCTTCCATCTACAAGGATTTTCCGCCCGATGACCCGCCCGCGCTTCAACCGAATCCTGCTGAAGCTTTCGGGTGAGGCGCTGATGGGGGAGGGGCAGTTCGGTATCGATCCGGAGGTCGTCAACGGCCTTGCCGCCGAAATCGCGGCCGCCAAGGCGCAAGGGCATGAACTCTGCCTGGTTGTCGGCGGCGGCAACATCTTTCGCGGCATGGCCGCAGCCGCCGAGGGCTTCGACCGAACGAGCGCCGACTACATGGGCATGCTTGCGACGGTGATGAACGCGCTCGCTCTCCAGAATGCGCTCGAGAACCAGGGCACAGACACCCGTGTCCTGTCGGCGATCCCGATGGCTGCGGTCTGCGAGCCCTACATCCGCAGGCGGGCAATGCGGCACATGGAGAAAGGGCGGATCGTCCTCTTCGCCGCCGGAACCGGCAATCCCTATTTCACGACCGACACCGCAGCTGCGCTCCGGGCTGCCGAAATGGGCTGCGACGCCTTGTTCAAGGGCACCAGCGTCGACGGCGTCTATGACGCAGATCCCAAGAAGGTCACAGGCGCCAAGCGCTACGACAGGCTGAGCTTCCACAAGGTTCTAAGCGACGATCTCAAGGTGATGGACGCGGCCGCCGTGGCCCTGTGCCGCGACAATAATATCCCGATTGTCGTCTTCAATATCCGCCAGCCCGGCAACCTCGCCGAAGTGCTTTCCGGGCGCGGCACGGCGACGATCGTGCAGAACGAGGAGTAGAGCATGACTACGAGCATCGACAAATCGGACCTTCAGCGCCGGATGCATGGCGCGGTCGAGGCGTTGAAGCACGACCTTTCGGGCCTCCGCACAGGCCGCGCATCGACGGCATTGCTCGATACGATCCACGTCGAGGTTTACGGCGCCAACATGCCGCTGAACCAGGTGGCGACCGTGTCCGTGCCGGAGCCGCGGCTGCTGACGGTTCAGGTGTGGGACCGCTCCAACGTCCAGCCGGTCGAGAAGGCGATTCGCTCCGCTAATCTCGGACTCAATCCCGTTACAGACGGACAACTCATCCGGCTTCCGATCCCAGACCTCACCGAAGAGCGGCGCAAGGAGCTCGCCAAGCTCGTCGGCCAATATGCCGAGAAGGCCAAAATCGCCGTTCGCAATGTCCGCAGAGACGGCATGGACCATCTCAAGAATGACGAGAAGAAGCACGACATCAGCGAGGACGAGCGCAAACGGCTCGAGCAGGAAGTCCAGAAGCTGACCGACGGCACGATCGAGGAGATCGATCAGCTGGCGGAGTCGAAGGAAAAGGAAATCCTCGGCAAGTGACCGTCTCCACGGCCGCTGCAGCGGACGGGGCAGCGGCGGTTGTTCCCCGCCACGTGGCAATTATCATGGATGGCAACGGCCGCTGGGCAAAGCAGCGGGGCCTTCCGCGCGTTGCCGGTCACAAGGCCGGTGCGGAAGCGGTTCGCCGTACCCTGCAGGCGGCTGCGGACGCAGGCGTGGAAGTGCTCACGCTCTACGCCTTCTCCTCGGAAAACTGGCGGCGATCGGACGACGAGATAGCCGACCTCACGGGCCTGATGCGCTACTATGTCGAAAAGGAGCTCCAGCGCCTGATCGACGAGCGGGTGAAGCTCAAGCTGATCGGCAATTATCGCGCCTTCGGAACGGACACCGCCAGGCTTCTGGAAAATGCTGTCGAGAAGACCGCTGCGAACGACCGGCTGACCCTCGTGGTTGCCCTCAACTATGGCTCCCGTGCCGAAATCGCGAAGGCCGCTTCCGCGCTTGCCAGCAAGGCCGTCGCTGGCGGCGTCGCGCCGGAGGCTATCGGTCCCGAAGACCTCGCCTCAGAGCTGTCGACCGCCGGTCTTCCCGACCCCGACCTGCTGATCCGCACCTCGGGCGAAATACGCCTTTCCAACTTCCTGCTGTGGCAAGCCGCCTATTCGGAGCTGCTGTTCACTCAAATCCTGTGGCCCGACTTCGATGAGACGGCCTTCAATGATGCGCTCGAGCAATTCTCAATTCGCCAGCGCCGGTTCGGCGGCCGTTGAGCGAGCTCCTCCTTCGCACGGGCACTGGCGTGCTGATGATGGTCGTCGCGCTCGTCGCTACGGTCATGGGCGGCTACGCCTTCGCCGTTCTTTCGGCGGCGGTTGCGACGGCGGTCTTCTACGAATGGACAAGGATTGCGAAGGGTTGGGGCGCGGACTGGTACGTCGGCGGCTTCCTCTACGCGCTTGCCGCCGCCGTCTCGCTGCTGTGGATCCGCGACAGGGCGGAGGACGGAGTCAGCCTCATCCTGTGGGTTTTCATCGTCGTATGGTCCACCGACATCGGCGCTTATTTCACCGGCCGTGCGATCGGTGGACCGAAACTCGCACCGGCGATCAGTCCCGGCAAGACATGGGCCGGCTTCTACGGCGGTGTCGCAGTGGCCACGCTCCTCGGCGGAGCATGGGCGCTCTTCGTCGGGCTGCACGCGGTGCTGCTACTTCTTGCACCGCTGTTTGCGGTCGCGGCCCAGGGCGGCGACCTGTTTGAAAGCTGGATGAAGCGACAAGCGGGCATAAAGGATTCGGGCCGCTGGCTTCCTGGCCATGGCGGTGTTTTCGACCGGGTCGACGGGCTGCTTCCCGTCGCGATCTTGACCGCTCTGGCAGTCGTCGCAGGCGCGGCATGAAACGGCGGGTCGCGATCCTCGGAGCAACCGGCTCGATCGGCCAGTCGACACTCGACCTTATCGAGAGAGACCCAGCGCGTTTCGAGGTCGTCGCGCTCACTGCCCGGAACAACGTCGATACGCTTGCCGACGCGGCCCGCCGAACCGGCGCGAAACTGGCGGTGATTGCCGACCCTGACCGTTTCCATGACTTGCGCGACCGGCTCGGGGGAAGCGGATGCCGGGCCGCCGCCGGGCCCGAGGGGATCATAGAGGCCGCGACTTCGGACGTCGACCTGGTGATGGCCGCCATCGTCGGTTGCGCGGGGCTGGTTCCGACGATG
>DATAKH010000207.1:0-4646 GCA_036261735.1 Sphingomicrobium sp. | reverse complement strand
AGGCGGCCGAGGCGATCAAGAAGCACGGCGTTGGCGTGAAATGCGCTACGATCACCCCGGATGAAGCGCGGGTCGAAGAGTTCGGCCTTAAGAAGATGTGGCGCTCGCCCAACGGCACCATCCGCAACATTCTCGGAGGGGTCGTCTTCCGCGAGCCGATCGTCATGTCGAACGTGCCGAGGCTGATCCCCGGCTGGACCGATCCGATTGTCGTCGGCCGTCACGCTTTCGGCGACCAATACAAGGCGACCGACTTCAAGGTCCCCGGGCCCGGCAAGCTGACGATGAAATGGGCCGGGGAGAATGGCGACGAGCTCGAGTTCGAGGTGTTCGACTTCCCCGCCGCCGGTGTCGCGATGGGCATGTACAACCTCGACGAGTCGATCCGCGACTTTGCCCATGCCTGCTTCAACTACGGCCTCAACCGCGGATGGCCGGTTTACCTGTCGACCAAGAACACGATCCTCAAGGCCTATGACGGGCGGTTCAAGGACATCTTCCAGGAAATTTACGACAGCGATTACAAAGCGAAGTTCGAGAAAGCTGGCATCGAATACCAGCATCGTCTGATCGACGACATGGTTGCCTCCGCACTCAAGTGGAGCGGCAAGTTCATCTGGGCGTGCAAGAATTACGATGGTGACGTCCAGTCGGACCAGGTGGCGCAGGGCTTCGGTTCGCTCGGCCTGATGACGTCGGTGCTGATGTCGCCCGACGGCAAGACCGTGGAAGCTGAAGCCGCCCACGGAACCGTCACGCGCCATTATCGTATGCACCAGCAGGGCAAAGCGACGTCGACCAACCCTATCGCGTCGATCTTCGCCTGGGCCGAAGGGCTCAAGTACCGCGGCCAGTTCGACGAGACGCCGGACGTGGTGCGGTTTGCGGAAACACTCGAGCGCGTGTGCGTCGAGACGGTGGAAAGCGGGCAGATGACGAAGGATCTGGCGATCCTTGTCGGCCCCGAGCAGCCGTGGATGACGACCGAGCAATTCTTCGAGGCGATCCGCGTCAACCTGGAGAAGGCGATGGCCGCCTGGGCCTGAGCCCGGGAGGAACATGGTTAGTCAGAAAACCAAGGCACGGCTGGAAATTCGGCAAGCGGAGGTCAGCGACGCGGACGCGATCTCGGACCTCGTCCATCGCAGCTACACCGACCTCCCCGGCTATACGCCGGCCGAAATTCGCGCGCAGATCAACAATTTTGGCGAGGGCTGCTTCGTTGCCATCCTCGACGACAAAGTGGTCGGCTATTGCGCGTCATTACGAATCGACGAAGAAATCGCGCTCCACCCGCATAGCTGGCGGGAAATTACCGGCGCCGGCGTCGGCTCGCGCCACGACCCGCTCGGTGACTGGCTTTACGGATATGAAATGTGCGTCGACCCCAAGGTCCGCGGCACGCGCCTCGGGCGACGCCTCTATGAGGAGCGGCGGTCGCTCGCCGAGCGGCTCGGGCTGAGCGGGATCGCCTTTGCCGGGCGGATGCCCAACCTTTCCAAGCACCGGCGCAAGGTAGCCGGCCCCAGCGACTATCTGGAACAGGTCGAACAAGGGAAGATCCACGACCCCGTGCTTCGCTTCCAGCTTGCCAATGGATTCACTCCGGTCGGCATCCTCGAGGAATACCTACCGTCCGATGCGAAGTCGTTGGGCCACGCCGTGCTGATGATCTGGCGCAATCCCTATGTGGAAAGCGACAAGCCCAAGTCCTTCCGCCTTCCGCGCGGCGTCGAAAGCGTCCGGGTGGCGACATGCCAGTTGCAGGCGAGGGCCGTCAAAAACTTCAAAGAATTTATCGGCTACATCGACTATTTCACGGATATCGCTGCAGATTATCGTTCCGACTTCATTCTTTTCCCGGAACTCTTCACGCTCCAGCTGCTGTCCTTCGAGGACAAGGTCCTGTCGCCGATGGAGGCGATCGAAAAGCTGTCCACCTATACGCCGGAGATCCGTAAGGCGCTCAGTGCGATGGCTCTCAAATACAACATAAACATAATCGGCGGGTCGCATCCGACCCGTGCCGACGACGGCGACATCCAGAACGTGGCCTTCATCTGTCTTCGCGACGGATCGATCCACGAGCAGGAGAAGATGCACCCCACCCCCAACGAGCGTTACTGGTGGAACATCAAGGGCGGCGACAGCATCGATGCAATCCAGACCGATTGCGGGCCGATCGGCGTGCTCATCTGCTACGACAGCGAGTTTCCCGAGCTTGCCCGGCGACTGGCTGACCAGGGCGCCCGGATCCTCTTCGTTCCCTTCTGCACGGACAACCGCCAGGGATATATGCGCGTGCGCTATTGCAGCCACGCGCGGGCGATAGAGAACCAGTGCTTCGTCGTCCTCTCGGGCAATGTCGGCAATCTGCCCAAGGTCCACAACATGGACATCCAGTACGCGCAAAGCTGCATCCTGACGCCGTGCGACTTCCCCTTCGCTAGGGACGGGATCGCGGCCGAGGCGAGCGAGAATGTCGAGACGATGACGATCAGCGACGTCAACCTTGCCGACCTCAACTGGGCGCGGGCCGAGGGCACCGTCCAGACGCTCGCCGACCGGCGTTTCGACCTCTACGACATCAAATGGGCCAAGCCCAAGGGCCAGACGGCGCCGCAGCCGGCCCCGCCGACCTCAGCGCCTCACGGGCCGGGGGGCGGCTGAGCCGGGCTAGATACGCGCTCGCGCCGCACTCCCAGTCCGACGAACCTGCCGGGGATTCGTCGCAGGATCGGGAAACGGTCGAGCAGCCGGATGGGCAGCGGTGCCTTTCGCAATGGCTCGCCGGGCCTGAGCAAACGGCCGATGATATTGTCCTGCGCCAACTTCTGCGCTGCCTGAATGACCCGCGTCGGAAACAGGCGACGATCCTGCACCTCGTGGAGTCGCCGGTCGACGTTCTCGCCGCGCGCAAGAGGACGCGCGAGCGCGTTCGCCGCCGCGACGGCATCCTGGATAGCAAGGTTGATTCCGATCCCGCCGATCGGCGACATCGCATGCGCCGCATCGCCGATTGCAAGCAGGCCGGCGCGATGCCAGCAGGTCAGCCGGTCGAGCTTGACCGACAGCAGGTGAAGGTCGGTGATTTCGTCGAGTTCGCGAAGGTCGAGGTCGGGTGGGGCCGCAGCGGCGACCTCTTCGCGAATGGTATCGATCCCGCGCTCTTGATACGCGGCCGCCGCGCCCTTGGGGATCAGGAAGGCGCACTGCCAATAATCGCCGCGGTCGATCATGACCAGCAACCGTCCGCGCTCGACGTTGCCACGAAGCGCCCCCTGCTCCACCGGGGCCTTCGCTACCCGGAACCAGAAAACGTCCATCGGCGCACCAAGGTCTTCCACCGGCAGCATCTTCCGCACGATTGAGGACCGGCCATCGGCGGCAATGGTGAGGTTTGAGCGAAGCTGGCTACCGCCCTTGATTCTTACTCCAACGACCCTGCCCTCTTCCTCGACGAATTCTTCGACAGGCGAGTCCATCCGCAGGGAAAAGCCCGGAAACGCGCTTGCTTCGTCGCGTAGGAAATCGAGGAAATCCCATTGCGGCATCATCGCGATAAACGGCGCCGCAGTGTCGAGATGCGAAAGGTCGCCGATCGTCCATTCCCGCCCGGCGATCCGAAGCTCGGCGCGCGAGACCTTGTTGTGAGGCCGCTTCAGGAACCGCTCGAGCATGCCGAGCTGGTCGAGGATCTCCATCGTCGAAGGATGAACCGTGTCGCCGCGGAAATCGCGGAAGAAGTCCGCGTGCTTTTCCAGCACTTCCACCCGGCAACCCGAGCGCGCGAACAGAAGACCCGCCATCATCCCGGCAGGGCCGCCACCGACGACGATCAGATCGAGTCCATCAGTCATTGACGCGGAGCTAAGCGTGGCCCGCTTGCAGTGACAAGCGGTAACGCTGCTGCTTAAACGGGCACCATGCACGGCGCCGGAGAATTCAGCACGTCGGGAATGAGCGACGCACTCGTGATCCTCGGCGCCGCCGGTGTGGTCATCCCCGCGTTCGCGCGTTTCCGGATCAGCCCCGTGATCGGCTTCATCCTTGTCGGCCTGGCGGTCGGACCGGCGGGGCTCGGATCGCTGGCCGGCGATTATGCCTGGCTTAGCTACATCACGATTTCGAACCGTGAAGCGGTCGAACCCTTCGCCGAGCTCGGGATCATCCTCCTGCTGTTTTCAATCGGGCTGGAGCTTTCGTTCCGGCGCCTGTGGGGGATGCGGCGGTTGGTATTCGGCGTCGGCGCGGCAGAGCTGCTCGTCTCCGCTGCGCTGATTGCGGTGACTCTGCACCTGATGGGTCAAGCGTGGGCGGGCGCGATCGGTCTCGGCCTTGCTCTCGCCCTCTCATCGACTTCGCTTGTCATCCCGCTCACCGGCACGCGCGGCCCCGTCGGCCGCTCGGCGCTTGCGATGCTCCTCTTCGAGGACGTTGCGCTTGTCCCGATCGTGTTCGCGCTCGGGGCGATGGCGCCTTATGCGTCGAGCTCGGGCGTGACTCCGCTGCTCACGACCATGCTCCTTGGCGCCGGCGCAGCAGTCGGGCTGTTGATTGGCGGGCGGCTCCTTCTTCCGCGCCTGTTCGCGCAGGCGGCACGAACCAAGAGCCCCGAACTGTTTCTTGCCGCCTCGCTGCTTGTC
>DATAKH010000205.1:0-5559 GCA_036261735.1 Sphingomicrobium sp. | reverse complement strand
CAATCGCGATCAGGAGCAGCGGAGCCAGCGCAAGCGCCAACGTCCAGACATAAGCGGGCGACACCCTGTTCCAGGCAATGCGCGCCGGAAGCGTCCGCCATCCGAGCGCTGACAGGATGGCCGCAACTTCCTCGTCATGCGCGAGCGGAGCGAGGACATGGTCGCCGCTCCCACCCTGGTCGCGGGCGAGGCTCTGGAGCTTTAGATCGCGCCAGCCGAAATTGTCGCGGACCGGCCCTGTTCCGACGATCGCCGCCTGCGCCCGCGCGACCGGCAGTGTGACATCCGTCAGGCTGAGCAGGCCGCGGCGGCGCCTTAGGCCGGTTTCCGTGCGATCGAGCCGGAATCCATAGTCTCGAAGGACGGTCCGAATCACGCCGGTCGCGATCCCGACGACGACCAATGTCACAACGCCTGCGACAGCGGTGAACAGCCGGTTCGCGAGGACGAGCTGTGCGATTGTACCGCTGAAGCTGTCCACGGACCGCCAGAAGGACCGGCTGAGCGGATCGAAGCCGATGAAATCGCCGACAGTCTGGGTCAGTCCCAACAACGCGGCGAACACCGCTAGTGAGAAGTTGAAAGCACCGCTGAGGAACAGCCGGGATATGTCCATGGCATATACGGCCGGCGGCGCGTCAGCTGCGGTGGAGCGGGCCTCGACAACAGGTGCACGACGAGCGCGTACCAGCTCGCGGAGCTGGTGGGCGCGCTCCAGCCGGATTGCCTGGAGCACTCCCTCCTCCTTACCCGCGGACGCTCCGGTCTCGAATCTGACCTGTGCTATACCGAGCACCCGGGCGACCGGTCCCTGGGTGATATCGACGTCCTGGACCCGGTCGAACGGTATCGACCGATGCGTTCGGCTGATAATCCCGCTGTCGATCCGGATCTCACTGGCTCCGACGCGATATTCGAAGCGGCGCCAGTAGAGCAGAACGCCAGCGGCGCCGAAGGCGAGGAAGGCTGCAGCCGCGAACAAGGCGGTGCCGAGGCGGCCGGTTACGGCCAGGTAGCCGATGACCGCATAGGCGCCGAAAACGCCGCGGACTGCGCCTCCAAGTCCCGTCAGAAGGAACAGCGGGTGAAGGCGCTCGGGCTCACCTACGGCGATGTCGTCGGTCATTCCAGATCCGTGCGCACGTGCTCGCGGATGATGTCGCGGATCTCGGCTGCGCGTTGGGGCGCCAGCCCCGGAACCGTGACCACGCTGTTGTGGGTTCCGGCGGTGTGGACGACCAAAGTCGCCACTCCGAACAGCTTCTCGAGCGGCCCTTGGGTAACGTCGATATGCTGCACCCGAACGAACGGGACAAGCGTGTCGGTGTGAAACATCCACCCGCGGACGACCTGGAGGAGTCGTTCGGCTATCCGATAGCCGAGATGGCCGTAGATGCGCTGCGGGACCACGACCAGGGAGATAATGCCGAGCAGCGGAACGAGCGTGCTCGGCAGTCCGTGAAAGCTCCCCTCGGACAGGAGCGTCTGGTCGACGACCACTGCGACCGCCGAAAGCGCGACCCACTGGACCAGGAACCGCGACCGAAGCACATTCTTGTAGGCAGGCTCGACCGCTAGCAGCGGCAGCTGCCCCGAGCCATCGTAGCCGTGATCAAGCGCGTCCCCCACGCCTTCGACTTTAGAGAAAGCGGGCGTCGGGTCTAGAGGCTGCGCTGGCTTCCGAATTTGTAATGTTCGGCGGAAACGCGGCGGATCGTTCCCGAGCTAGCCCGCATCACCAGGCTCTGGGTGGTAACGCACGCCTTGCGGCGATGCACGCCCTGGAGCAGCGAGCCGTCGGTCACTCCGGTAGCCGCGAAGATGCAGTCGCCCTTGGCCATGTCCTCGAGATGGTAGACCCGGTCGAGGTCGTCGATCCCGCAGCGGCGCGCCCGGGTGACCTCGTCGTCGTTGCGGAACACCAGCCGGCCCTGCATCTGGCCGCCGACGCAGCGAAGCGCCGCGGCCGCGAGCACGCCCTCAGGCGCGCCTCCGGTTCCGATATAGACGTCGATGCTGGTGTCGGGGTCGGTCGTCGCGATCACTCCGGCGACGTCGCCGTCGGGAATGAGCGTGATCCCGCAGCCGAGCTCTCGGAGTTGCGCAATTATCTCGGCGTGCCGAGGCCGATCGAGGACGCAGGCGATGATCTCGTTGGGTTGGACCCCTTTTTCCTTCGCGATCGCCCGGATGTTGTCGGCAACAGGCTTTTGAAGGTCGATGATTCCCTTAGGATAGCCCGGGCCGACGGCCAGCTTCTCCATGTAGGTGTCGGGAGCGTAGAGCAGGCAGCCGCTCTCGGCGATGGCGAGGACCGCCAGTGCGTTGGGCCCGGCGTTGGCGGTGATCGTCGTTCCTTCGAGGGGGTCGAGCGCGATGTCGATCTTCGGCCCTCCGTCCTGGGCGGAGCCGACCTTCTCCCCGATATAGAGCATCGGCGCTTCGTCGCGCTCGCCCTCGCCGATGACGACGGTGCCGTCCATCGGCAGCTCGTTGAGCTCTTTGCGCATCGCCTCGACGGCGGCTGCGTCGGCCGAGTCATTGTCGCCGCGGCCGATCCATTTCGACGCTGCAATCGCCGCTGCCTCGGTCACTCTCACCATTTCGAGGACGAGCACTCGGTCGAGGACGGACGAGCCTTGGACGGATTCGCGGTTCATTGCTTTTAGAAACTCCCGGTTGGATTGCAGCGCGATAGGAGCGGCCCGCCGCACTGTCGAGAGTCAGTCGCGCTCCTCGGCCTCGTGCTCCAGCAGCGCGTTGCGGATGCGCACGGCCCGGGCGCCGATTCGAGTCTCGACAAGAAAGAAAGCGAAGCCGCTGCCGAGGAAGAGCATGCACAGCATGAACAGGACCGCGATGGCCCGGCCGAAGTGGCCGCTGACGAGCGTGCCGGCGAACAGCAATATGACGACAAAGCAGATGAGAAGGGCGGCGAGGACGGTCAGCCAGATCGCACGGCCGACCAGCGCCATCCGCCGATCGATTAGTCGCAACTCCCGAAGCAGCCGGTCGTGCTCGGAAGCGCGGCTCTTAAGAAGCTTAGGTTCGATGTTGCGGGCGCGGTCCACCATCCGCGCAAGCCGTCCAGTCAGGACGTTGAGGAAACCTCCGATGCCGGCGAGCAGGAAAACTGGCGCGAGGACCGACTGGATGATGTCGGCGATCTCTGTCACTCGAGTTTCGGGCGGCGGAATTGGGATCATCGCTGCACCCTAGCCGCGATAGGTGGGCAGCGACCAGCCGCGGACGATGGCGATTCCGCGAAGCGCGAACCCGGCGATCGCGGCGACGGCAACAGCGGCCCAGACATAGAATCCGGCAAGTGTCAGGGCGACCACCAGGCCTGCAGCGAGCGCGGCGGCGGTCACGTAGAGCTCCGGCCGCATCAGGATCGAAGGTTCCCCGGCCAGCACATCGCGGACGATGCCGCCGGCGCAGGCGGTGAGCACGCCCATCGCGAAAGCCGGGACCGGCGCTACCCCGTAAAGCAGCGCCTTGGCGCCGCCATAGGCCGCATAAGCGGCCAGCCCTGCAGCGTCGAACCACAGGATTGCGGCGCCCGCCAACCGTCGGCGGCTGGCCGCCCAAACCAATAATGCGGCAGCGATGCAGATGAGCAGTGTCCCGTTGGTATGGACCCAGAATACGGGTGCGCCGATCAAGAGGTCGCGCAAAGTCCCGCCACCGACTCCCGTGGCAACCGCGAAGAAGATGAAGGTAACGAGCGTCTGCTTCTTTTCAGCGGCGACAAGCGCCCCGGTGACGGCGAAGACCGCTATTCCGAAATAGTCGAGCAGCACGAGCGCTGCCGGGAGGTGGGTAGTCGCGGTCATCAGCCGTCATTACATGGGCCAGATGGCGGACGAAACCGATACCGGGCCGATGCCCAGTCTCGAGGACTGGCAACACTGGACGTGGGTCATGGGCCGCGCCCAGCAGATGCTCATGGAGGCGTGGGCGGAAAGCCTCAAGACATCGCAGCCCTGGCCGACAAGCCCGCCAGCCTGGGGGGCCTTTCCGCCGGCCTTCTTCGGTGGCGCTCCGGCGTCCGCTGCCGATCCGGTGAGCATGATGAGCGCGGGCGCCGAGGCGTGGTCGAAGGGACTCGAGGCGTGGGGCCAGATGATGGGCCTCGACAGCACGCCCGCGGAGAAAAAGGACCGTCGCTTCGCGGCTCCCGAATGGCACGACAACCCGCTGTTCGACCAGATCCGCCAAACCTATCTCGCGCTTTCGGACAAGTTGCTCGGGACGGTCGACCGGATCGAGGGGCTAGACGAGGACAGCCGCTCCAGGCTCCGGTTCGCGACCCGTAACTTCGTTGACGCGATGAGCCCGTCCAATTTCGCGCTGACCAACCCGCAGGTCCTGAAGAAGACGATCGAGACCAGGGGCGAGAACCTGCTCAAGGGCCTTGCCAACATGCTCAAGGACATCGCCGCGGGCCAGCTGACGCAGACCAAGCCCGGCGTGTTCGAAGTCGGCCGCAACCTCGCCACGACTCCGGGAAAGGTGATCAAGGAAACGCCGCTATACCAGCTGATCCATTATACGCCGACGACGCCGGAGGTGCTGGAAACGCCGGTGGTGATCTTCCCCCCGTGGATCAACCGCTTTTACATTCTCGACCTTTCCCCCGAGAAGAGCTTCGTCAAATGGTGCGTCGACAACGGAATTTCGCTGTTCATGGTCAGCTGGAAATCCGCCGACGAGAGCATCGCCGACGCGACTCTCGACGACTACGTGCTCCGGGGGCAGCTGGACGCGATCGACACGATCCGCGACTTGCTCGACGTTAAGTCGGTCCATGCAATCGGCTATTGCGTCGCCGGCACGACGCTCGCTGCGGCGCTCGGCTATCTCCATGCCAAGAAGGATGAGAAGAAGGTTGCGTCGGCGACCTTCCTGACCGCCCAGGTGGATTTCACCCTCGCCGGCGACCTAAAGCTCTTCACCGGCCCCGAGACGATGGCGCTGCTCGAGAAGCTGACCGCGGAGAAAGGCTATCTCGACGGCCGCTACATGGCCGCCACCTTCAACCTGCTGCGCGGCCGCGACCTGATCTGGAGCTATGTCGTCAACAATTACCTGCTGGGCGAGGAGCCGCCGCCGTTCGACCTGCTCTACTGGAACTCGGACACGACGAACCTGGCGGCCACTTGGCACCGCGCGTACCTGAGCGACCTTTACGAGGCGAACAAGCTGGCCGCGAAGGGCGGGATCGAGGTCGCCGGAACGCCGATCGACATCGACCGGGTTAAGACCCCCACCTACATCCAGGCCGGGCGCGAGGACCATATCTCCCCGCCCGAGAGCGTGTGGAAGATCATGGACCATTTCGCCGGGCCCAAACGCTTCGTCCTTGCCGGCTCGGGCCATATCGCGGGCGTGGTGAACCCGCCGGCGGCGCGGAAATATTGCTACTGGAGCAATGACGAGCCGGCGGAGACGCTGGAGGCCTTCATTGACGGAGCCGCCGAGCACAAGGGCAGCTGGTGGCCGGACTGGCTCGATTGGCTGAAGGCGCAGGCGCCAAAGCGCGTGAAGGCGGAAGGC
>DATAKH010000200.1:0-4708 GCA_036261735.1 Sphingomicrobium sp. | reverse complement strand
GATTCGGTGGCGGGGCCTCTCGCACTTCTTCTCGCGGTTCTGGTCGGAGTGGGACCGCTCCTGCGCTGGCGGCGGGATTCGGGCGAAAGGCTGAAGCGGCTGGCAATTCCGGGGCTCGCCGGCGTGACTGCGGCAGTCATTGCTTTCATCGTCATCCCCGGCGGCGGCCTGCTCTCGAAGGTCGGCGTTGGAGTCGCCGCGATGCTCGCAATCGCGGCCTTCCTGCCGCTTGCCGGCCGAAAGCTCCGGCGCACTCCGCTGTCGACCTGGGGCATGGTCGTCGCCCATTTCGGAGTCGCGGTCGGAATCGCAGGGATGGCGGTGAGCACGATGGCGACGACGGAGGTCCTGACCGCGGCTCGCCCCGGCGACCGGATCGCGGTCGGGCCGTGGATGATCGAGTTCCAGGCCGTCACTCCGGCGGCGGGGTCGAACTGGACCGCGATCGAGGCGGAACTTCGTGCCTCGCGCGGATCGGGCGTCAGTGTGCTCAAGCCGCAAGCGCGCTTCTACTCAAATCCCCCGACCGAAACTACCGAAGCGGCGATCGACACTGTGCTTTCGGGCCAGCTCTACACAGTTCTCGGCAAGCCCGCCGAAGACGGCCGCTGGCAACTTCGTCTGTGGTGGAAACCGCTGGTGACGTTGATCTGGCTCGGAGGCGCGCTGATCGCCCTTGGCGGCGCCCTTGCGCTTGGAGGGCGCGCGTGGCGGGGCTGGCGCAAGGAGCGAGAGGCATGAGGTGGCTTCGCTTCGTCCCGGTGGCAGTGATCGTGATGCTGGTGGCTGTGCTGGTCTGGCGCCTCGCCAGCCCGCCCGACGCCGAGATCCAGTCGCAGATGGTGGGCAAGCCAATCCCCGAGTTCGCTGCGGCGGCCGCGGTCGCCGGCACTCCTACGCTGTCTTCCGCCGACCTTGCCGACGGGAATCCGCGGTTGGTGAATATCTTCGCCAGCTGGTGCGTGCCCTGCATCGCCGAGGCACCCGTCCTGACCGAGCTGAAGCGACGCGGAGTCACGATCGTCGGGATCGCCGTGCGCGACCGGCCCGAGGATGTCGCCGAATTCCTCGCCGAGCACGGTAATCCGTTCGAGCGTATCGGATCCGACCCTCAGAGCAGCTTGCAGCTCGCGTTCGGATCCGCGGGCGTGCCCGAAAGCTTCGTCGTCGACGGCCGCGGAGTGATTCGGATGCAGCATATCGGTCCGATCGAGCCGGATGAAATTCCGGCGATTGTCGCCGCGGTCGAGAGCGCGAAATGAAGCGCCTCGCCATTTGCGTCGCACTGGCGATTGCCGCTCCGGCGCTTGCCGATTCGTCGCTGCCGCCCGCTCATTGGGCCGACCGGCAGCTTCCCGACGCCCGCCAGGAGGCGCGCGCCCGGGCGCTGATGGAGGAGATCCGTTGCCTGGTTTGCCAGGGCCAGTCGATCGCCGACTCCGACGCGGAGCTTGCAGGCGACATGCGCGATCTCGTGCGCCGCAGGATCGCAGCCGGCGAAGACCCCTCGGAAGTCCGCTCCTGGCTGATCCAGCGCTATGGCGCGTGGATTACCTATCGCCCGCCGGCCGAGCCGATTACCTGGCCGTTGTGGCTGGCTCCAATTGCGCTGCTGGTCGGAGGGGCGTGGCTGGCGCGAAGCCGGCTGCGGCGGAGGGCGAAAAATTGAGCGGCTGGATCATGCTCGCCATGGTCACTGCCGCAGCGGCGGCGATGCTCCGGCTGCTCGGGCTCCGGGGATCGATGTTGCAGCTCGGCACTGCGGCGCTGTTCTTCGGGTGTGCCGGCTACGCGCTCCAGGGACGGCCCGGACTCCCAGGGTCCGAGCGCGCTGCAGGCCGGGAGGATCCGCCGGTCCCACTGGCGAACGTCCGGCACGCTTTCTTCGGCAACTTCTCCAGCACCGAGCATTGGCTGCTGATGTCGGAGTCGCTCGCGAGCCGGGGAAAGACCGAGCAGGCGGTCGGGGTCCTTCGGGCGGCAGTCGGCGAGCATCCGCGCGATGCGCAGCTTTGGCTCGGGCTCGGCAATGCGCTGGTCGATCACGCAGGCGTGCTGACCCCCGCCAGCGATCTCGCCTATCGCCGCGCCGCCGAGCTCGCGCCCGGACATCCGGCTCCCCTGTTTTTCATGGGATTGGCGCTGGCGCGTTCGGGCGACGGCGACGGCGCGGTCGCCCTGTGGAAGGAGCTGCTCGCGTCGGCACCGGCCGACGCGCCGTGGCGGCCGATGGTCGAAGACGCGGTCGCCGCGCTTCAGCCGAAGGCGCCGCCAAAGCCTTAGTGTTCCAGTCCGAGAGCGGGTTCGTACGGAAGGTCGAGCGCTTCCGCGACGGCCTGGTGGCGGATCTTGCCGCCTGAGACGTTGAGGCCGTTTGCAAGATGCGGGTCGCGTCGCATCGCCTCTTCCGCCCCGAGCTTCGCGATCTTGAGGACGAATGGAAGGGTGACGTTGTTGAGAGCGAAGGCAGAGGTCCGCGCCACCGCCCCCGGCATGTTGGCGACGCAATAGTGGATGATCCCGTCGACTTCGTAGACCGGGTCGGCGTGAGTCGTCGCGTGGCTGGTCTCGAAGCAGCCGCCCTGGTCGATCGCGATGTCGACGAGGACCGATCCGCGCTTCATCGTGCTCAGCATGTCGCGGGTAACCAGCTTGGGAGCGGCTGCCCCGGGCACCAGCACGGCACCGATGACCAGCTCCGACTTTTCGACAGCGCGCGCGATCGTCGCTCGCGAGGCGTAGGCGGTCTTGATCTTGCTCGAGAAGAACATGTCGAGTTCGGCCAGCCGCTCCATGTTGATGTCGTAGATGGTCACGTCGGCCCGCATCCCGACCGCCATTTGCGCCGCGTTCACTCCCGCGACCCCGCCGCCGAGAATCGCGACCTTTGCCGGACCGACGCCGGGGACTCCGCCGAGAAGCACGCCGCGGCCGCCCTGTTCCTTTTCGAGATAGTGGGCGCCGACCTGGACCGACATCCGGCCCGCGACCTCGCTCATCGGTTTGAGGAGCGGGAGCGACCCGTTGTTCGCAGTCACTGTTTCGTAGGCGATGCATGTGGCGCCGGATTCCATGAGCCCGAGCGTCTGCGGACGATCTGCGGCGAGATGCAAATAGGTGAACAGGATGTGCCTGGGCTCGAGCAGGGCGATCTCCTCGGGCTGCGGCTCCTTGACCTTCACGATCATGTCGCTCGCGGCGAACACTTCCGCCTCGCTTCCAAGGATGGTCGCGCCGGCATTCTTGAACGCGGAATCGGGGCAGTCGATTCCATCGCCGGCGTTCGTTTCGACGAACAGCTCGTGTCCGGCGGCGACGATGTCGGCGACCGATCCGGGGGTCAGACCGACCCGGAACTCGTTGTTCTTGATCTCTCTGGGTACCCCAATCCGCATCATTCCCTCGCTCTAACTATCGCTTGGGCGGCGCCTATAGACGGGCTTTGACCAGTTGTAAGCAGCGATTGCGGCTCCAGTGCGCGAGTGCTAGGCGGCGGCCAGACCGGACGCGGCGTACGAGGCGAAAATCTCCGAGGTTGTCAAACTCCGCCGATGACGAAAATCGCAGAAGAAGCTGAGCCCGCGGCTCGTCCCGCGGGCCACGTGCCGCAGCAAGCCAGCGTCGCCGGGCTCACATTGCTCGCGCTCGGAGTCGTGTTCGGCGACATCGGCACTAGTCCGCTTTACGCGATGCGAGAGACGTTCGCGGGCGCGCATCCGCTGCCGATTACCAGGGTCCAGGTCTATGGCGTCATTTCGCTGATTTTCTGGTCGATGATGCTGGTGGTCGGCATCAAATACATAACAATCCTCACCCGCGCCGATAACAAGGGCGAGGGTGGCAGCCTGGCCTTACTGGCGCTCATCTCGCGGAAGGCGAATATCCGACGGTCGACAGGGATAGTCCTTCTCGGCGTGTTCGCTTGTGCTCTGTTCTACGGGGATTCGATGATTACCCCGGCGATTTCCGTCCTTTCCGCGGTTGAAGGACTGACGGTGGTTCAGTCAAGCCTGCAGCCTGCCGTGATTCCGATCGCTATCGCGATCCTTGTCGGGCTGTTCATGCTGCAGAGGACGGGCACGGCCAGGGTCGGGGCGTTGTTCGGCCCGGTCGTCACCACCTATTTCGCGACCATTGCCGTGCTCGGTGCCACGAGCATCGCCCGGCATCCGGAAATCCTGTGGGCGCTCAATCCCTATTACGCGATCAATTTCTTCATAATCGACAAGTGGCTGGGTTTCCTTGCGCTCGGCTCCGTCGTCCTCGCGGTCACCGGGACAGAGGCCCTGTACACCGACATGGGCCATTTCGGCCGGCGGCCGATCCGTAACGGCTGGTGGATGTTCGTCATGCCGGCGCTGATGATGAACTATATGGGGCAGGGGGCACTGCTAATCGCCGACCCGTCAGCGGTCAGCAGCCCGTTCTTCCTGCTTGCGCCAGAGTGGTTCCGGTTCCCGCTTGTGCTGATAGCGACTATGGCGACGATTATCGCCAGCCAGGCGGTCATCTCGGGTGCTTTCTCCGTCACCCAACAGGCAATGCAGCTCGGGTTCATTCCGCGGCTGAAGATCACTCACACCAGCGCCCGGGCAGCAGGGCAGATTTACATTCCGTCGGTGAACACCGCGCTGATGGTCATGGTCATCCTGCTGGTCCTTGTCTTCCAGAACTCGAGCAACCTGGCGGCGGCCTACGGAGTGGCGGT
>DATAKH010000184.1:0-2999 GCA_036261735.1 Sphingomicrobium sp. | reverse complement strand
CACAGCGAAGACCTGGACGACCAGAACCGGGCGGTGCTCCTGTTCACCCAGCTCGGCGACGAAGAGCAGCTCGGCTATGCGAAGAAGCATCGCGACGTAATCGCCCGCTTCGGCCGCTTCCCCCACCGCAACGCAATGCTCGGGCGCGCGCCTCGCGAAGACGAAATCGCGGCCGGCGACGTCGTGCCCTGGTGAGCAGCCTGGCCGAGCTCGCCCGCTTCCCGACCCGGGTCGATGCCGACCTTGCCCGAATGAGGCTGGAAGCCGCGGGAATCGGCGCGGTCCTGTTCGACGAGGGCATGAACTATATCGGCCTGGGGCCAGCGATGCCGGTGAGGCTGATGGTTCTCGAAGAGGATGCCGAAGAAGCGGCCCGGCTTCTCGCTGCGGACCTTCGCTAGAGCAGGTGCGCGACCGGCGACAGGTCGATACCCGCGCCCGCAGCCGCCTTTTGCAGCTCCTCGACGCTGGCGCCCTGCTCGCGGCGGGCGACCGCCCAGGTCAGGGCCGAGCGGTTGCCTGAGCGGCAGTAAGCGAGGATCTTGCCCCTCGCCGCCTCCAGCGCTTCCTGCATCGATTCGACGTCCGACGGGCCGATGCCGCGGACGATCGGAACGTGCCGGAACTCTATCCCCGCCGCTTCGGCAGCGCGCTCGATCTCGGCCGCGTCGGGTTGGCCGGGGTCTTCGCCGTCGGGTCGATTGCACACGATCATCGACACGCCCGACTCTTTCAGCCCGGCGATGTCAGCGGGCTGGATCTGCCCGCTCACCATGGTCTTCTCGTCGAGTTGCCGGATCATCCGCTCTCTCTTCCTGCGCCCGAACGGTCGCGAGCATCGACTCCCCATAACGCCGCAGCTTGCTCTCGCCTACGCCATTCACCGCGGCCAGCTCGGCGAGCGAGCGCGGCCGCGCAGCGGCGATGCCGCGCAGCGTCGAATCGTGGAACACGACATAGGCAGGCACTCCCGCCGCAGCCGCAAGCGATCGGCGGGCCTCCCGCAGGGCGTCGAACAGCGGGTCGGGCGGGCCGTCGTCAAAGCGCTTGCGGGGCCGCCGCGCTCGTTTCGGCGGCAAGGCGATCTCCAGGGCCGCCTCGCCCTTCAGGATCGGCTTGGCGGCCGGACCGAACGAAAGCCCGCCGTAAGCGTCGGCGCGAAGCGCGTCGCGGGCAATCAGCGCCCGGGCCACCGGCTGCATCAGCGCAAGCTCGTCATGCGACGCGATTCCAAACACCGACAGCCGGTGGTGACCGAAGTTGCGCACCTTCTCGCTGTCGTTGCCGGCCAGCACCTCGATCACATGGCCCGCTCCGAACCGCATTTCGGTCCGGAATACGGCGGATAGGAACTTGCGCGCTGCGTCGGTGGCGTCGACCGTCGTCGGCGGGTTAAGGCAATTGTCGCAATTGCCGCACCGCTCCGGGGGGGATTCGCCGAAATGGCGGAGCAGGATCGCCCGCCGGCACGTCGCCGTCTCGACGAGCGCCGCAAGCGCGTTCAGCCGCTCGCGCTCGCCCTGTCTCCGGCCCGGCTCGATCTCCGTCTCGATCCGCTTGCGCGCGGTCGCGAAGTCGCCCGCCGACCAGAACAGCCAGGCTTCGGACGGGTCGCCGTCGCGGCCGGCGCGGCCGGTTTCCTGGTAATAAGCCTCGATTGACTTGGGGATGCCTGCGTGGGCGACGAAGCGCACGTCGGGCTTGTCGATTCCCATGCCGAAGGCGACCGTCGCGACGATCACCATCTCTTCGGATTCGACGAATGCCGCCTGGTTGCGCGCCCGGACTGCCGGGTCGAGCCCCGCATGATAAGGCCGTGCGGGCCGCCCGCTCGCCGCCAGCGACTCCGCGATCCGCTCCGCCTTGTCGCGGCTCGGCACGTAGACGATCCCCGGCCCCTTCTGCCGCGCAAGCAGCTGCTTCAGCTGAGCGCCGAGGCCCTGACGGGGTTCGACGTGATAGCGGATGTTGGGCCGATCGAACCCGGCCACCACCAGCCCGTCCGCCGGAATTCCGAGCTGGGTCAGGATGTCGGCGCGGGTGCGCTCGTCTGCGGTCGCGGTCAGCGCCAGCCTCGGCACGTCGGCGAACGCGTCGAGAAGCGGGCGAAGAAGACGGTAATCGGGCCGGAAATCGTGACCCCATTCGCTGACGCAATGCGCCTCGTCGATCGCGATCAGCGCCAGGGGAATGTTGGAGATGAGCCGTCGGAACGAGTCGGTCGTCGCCCGCTCGGGCGCGACATAGAGCAGGTCCAGCTCGCCCGAACGCAGCCGCTCGACCGTCCGATCCCGATCGCCGTCCGCCGAGGTCAGTGAAGCGGCGCGGATCCCGATCGCTTCGGCCGATCGGATCTGGTCGTGCATCAAGGCGATCAGCGGCGAGACGACCAGCGCAGTGCCGTCGCGCGCCAGCGCCGGAAGCTGGTAGCAAAGCGACTTGCCGGCCCCGGTCGGCATGACCGCGAGCGTGTGCTCGCCGGCCATCACCCGATCGACGACCTGCTCCTGCGCGCCCCGGAAGGTGTGGAAGCCGAAGACCGACTTGAGGATTTCGTGAATGTGGCCGGCCACTCCGACTCCCGCGATGATTGACCGAGCGGGTGTGACGCTGCCGGAGCTGGGCGAGCG
This sequence comes from Sphingomicrobium sp., assembly GCA_036261735.1. Lineage (GTDB taxonomy): Bacteria > Pseudomonadota > Alphaproteobacteria > Sphingomonadales > Sphingomonadaceae > Sphingomicrobium. The sequence continues at coordinate 369 of DATAKH010000184.1, read as the reverse complement.
CGTAAACCCCCGGCGGCGCGACTATTCCGCGGCTTCGGCGGCCTCGGCCACTCGCTCGGCGGCCTGGCGGTACCACATGTCGGCATAGAGCCCGCCGCGGTCGAGAAGCTCTTCGTGAGTCCCGCTTTCGGCAACTTCGCCTTCGTCGAGCACCAGGATCGTGTCCGAGTTCACGACCGTGGACAGCCGGTGGGCGATGGTGATCGTCGTGCGGTTGCGCGCGAGCCGTTCGAGGGTCGCAAGAATCGCCTCCTCGGTCTTGCTGTCGAGCGCACTCGTCGCTTCGTCGAGAATGAGAATAGGCGGGTTCTTGAGCAGGGTCCGGGCGATCGCAACGCGCTGCTTCTCGCCGCCGGAAAGCTTGAGTCC
>DATAKH010000173.1:0-2653 GCA_036261735.1 Sphingomicrobium sp. | reverse complement strand
GAGGCGTCGAAGGACAATCCCGTCTTCTATGTCCAGTACGCGCATGCGCGCATCTGCTCGCTTCGGCGCAAGGCCGCCGACGCAGGCGTGGAGCTAAGCACGCCCGCTGACCTCTCCCTTCTCGACGACGAGGAGCTGGCGCTGGTGAAGCTCGCGGCCCAATATCCGCGCACCGTCGAAGGCGCGGCGATGGCCCATGAGCCGCACCGGATCGCTTTCTATCTCTACGATCTCGCCGCCGCCTTCCACGCTCTGTGGAACCGCGGCAACGACGATCCCGGGCGGCGATTCCTGCTCGACAACAATCCCCAGCTTTCGCGCGCGCGTCTGGAATTGGCGCTCGGCATCGGGCAAATCATCCGCAGCGGCCTCGACCTGATGGGCGTGGAGGCCGCCGAGGAGATGCGGTGAGATGAGCGACCTTCGCAGCGGCTATGACGAAGATTCGCTGCCCTGGCTGCAGGAAGTCGAGGACGAGGACGCGCCGAGCGGAATCTCCGCTCGGACCATGCTTCTGGGCCTCGTAATAGTCGCCGTTGTCGTCGCGCTGATCGCGGCGGCCTTCTTCTGGGTCGGGAGCCGCAATGGCGGGGTCGCCGGGGAGCCGGAGCTGATCCGCGCGCCCGACACGCCTTACAAGGTCAAGCCGACGGACCCCGGCGGCCTCGATATTGCCGGCGAGAGCCAGGCGACGTTCGATACCAGCGCCGGCAGGGACGTGGATTCGCGGCTCGACCTGCGCGGGACCGGGCGCGAGGACATCGTGACTCCGCCGCCGGATGTCGAGCCGAAGCGAATCCCGCCAAACGAAACGAAGGAGCCGGTACCCGCCGAAAAGCCCGCGCCGCCTCCTTCGCCCAAGCCGTCCGGCGCGTCGGGCAGCGTGATCCAGCTCGGCGCCTACAGTAATAGCGCCCAGGCCGAGCGAGCTTGGGCGGCGCTTAGCACCCGCTTTGCGGTGCTGGGCGGGATGACGAAGATCGTCGTCCCTTATTCCGCCAACGGGAGCAGCGGCTATCGACTCCGGGCGGCGGCGTCGTCGCCCGATGCTGCCCGGCAGGCGTGCCGGGCGATCGAGGCGGGCGGCGAAAGCTGCTTCATCGCGCGCTGATGCAGGCCGCAATTTACGGCTTTGGCGGCACGGCGCTCACCAGGGACGAGCGCGGCTTTTTCAAGGATGCCGACCCCGCCGGCTACATCCTCTTCAAGCGCAATTGCGAGGATCGGGAGCAATTGAGGGCGCTCACGGATTCGCTTCGCGACCTGTCCGGCCGCTCCGACCTGCCGATCCTGATCGACCAGGAGGGCGGGCGAGTGGCGCGGATGCAGCCGCCGCAATGGGTGAAATTTCCCGCTGGCTGGACCTTCGCCGAGCTGTACAGAAAGGCGCCGGTCTCGGCGATCGAGGCGGCGATGGCCAACGCCCGGGCTCTGGCGCTGATGCTCAGGGACTGCGGGATCACCGTCGACTGCCTACCGCTTCTCGATGTGCGCCAGCAGGGCGCCGATGACATCATTGGCGACCGAGCTCTAGGAGACGATCCGATGCAGGTTGCGGCGCTCGGCCGCGCCGTCCTCGACGGCTTCGCCTCGGCCGGCGTGGTCGGAGTTGTGAAGCATATGCCGGGCCACGGCCGGGCGCTTGTCGACAGCCACAAGGAACTCCCGGTCGTCGACGCCAGCGAAGACGAGCTGGCGGTGGACGTCGAGCCGTTCGAGCGCCTCAGCTGGGCGCCGATGGGGATGATGGCGCATGTCGTTTACACCGCCTGGGACCCGGAGCACCCGGCCAGCCAGTCGCCAACAGTAATTCGCGACATTATCCGCGGGCGGATCGGCTTCGACGGCTTCCTGATGAGCGACGACAGCAACATGAATGCGCTGACCGGAAGCCAGGCGGAGCGGGCGGCGGCCTGCGTTGCCGCGGGATGCGACGTGGCGCTGCCCTGCAACGGCGTGCTCTCCGACAATGTCACCATCGCCGGGCGGCTGGGCGAAATCACGCCCGAGGGCGCGGAGCGGCTTCGCCAGGCGATGGTGATCGCCGGCGGCACGTCCGACGGGCCGCCTTTCGAGGAGCTGATCGCCAAGCGCGACGATTTGCTGGCGCTGGCCTGACTGGGGCTACATTATCCACAAAATCTTGTGGTTGGAGCTTCGCATCATCACGAGATGGGGCTATTTTGCCCGCGTGGGTGTGGTGACCATCGATAGCGCGGGCCGCGACGGCGACGAGCTCAATCTCAGCCTCGACGGTTGGGAGGGCCCGCTCGACCTGCTCCTTAGCCTCGCCCGCGCGCAGAAGGTCGACCTCGCGCAAATCTCGATCCTCGAGCTAGTCGAGCAATATCTGGCCTATCTGGGCGACGCCCGGGCACTGAAGCTTGAAATTGCCGCCGACTATCTCGTGATGGCGGCGTGGCTGACTTATTTGAAGTCGTGCCTTCTGCTTCCCAAGGATCCCGAGGCCGACCCGAGCCCTGAAGAGATCGCGCTTCGCCTGCAGATGCGGCTGCAGCGGCTCGACGCGATGCGCGAAGCAGGGGCCCGCCTTCTCGGCCGCGACCGGCTCGGCCGCGACGTCTTCCAGCGCGGCTCGCCCGAGGGGCTCCGGCTGGTCCGCAAGTCGGCGTGGCACGCGAGCGCATTCGAC
>DATAKH010000169.1:0-32373 GCA_036261735.1 Sphingomicrobium sp. | reverse complement strand
CGGCGGCGGATTCATCCTCGTGCCGGCAATGATCTACCTGCTCGGAATGCCGGCGCGGGTCGTGGTCGGCACGTCGCTGGCGATGATGCTGGCGGTCAGCGGCGCCACCACCTTCATCCACTCGGTGACTACCCATTCGGTCGATATCGTCCTGGCGGCGCTGCTCCTGATCGGGAGCGTCTTCGGGGCACAGTACGGTGCCGTGCTTGCAACGCGGATGAAGCCCGACCTGCTGAGGCTCGCGCTGGCGGTCCTGATCCTCCTCGTGGCCCTTCGGATGGCGCTGGGCCTCGCCTGGCGCCCGGATGAAATCTACTCGATCGCTTATCTATGAAGCGCCGCCTCGCCACCGCCCTCGCTGCAGCCTCGCTGGCCCTGGTCGGAGCGTCCAAGCCAACTCTGGTGCCGGACGTTTCCGCCCGAAATATCGAGATCCGCTACACATTTGCAGGCGCGCAGCTGCTCCTTTTCGGGGCCATCATGTATCCCAGCGGCCGAATCCCCGCGGATCCCCCCGACGTCGTCGTCGTGGTCAAGGGTCCGGCGGAACCGATCATCGTCCGTGAAAAACAGCGCATTGCCGGCATCTGGATGAATGCGGGATCGAACCGATTCCGCTCTGCTCCGTCCTTCTATGCGGTTGCATCGTCGAGACCGATCCCGACACTCGTCGACCAGCGCACCGCGGCCATCTACGAGCTGGGGGTGCGCAACCTTCAGCTTTCGCCGGGATCGAGCGCAGCTCCGGAGAAGGCCAAGCGCTTCGAGTCCGGCCTGCTCGACCTCCGCCTTCGCGAAGGCCTTTATACGGAGCACCCGAACGGCGTCGAAATCACCGGCGGGGTGCTCTACCGGGCGACGATCGCGATCCCGAGCCAGGTTCCGGTTGGGACGTACACGGCCGAGACATTCCTTGTCGACGATGGCCGGGTCCTCGCAGCGGCCAGCCGCGACATCGAAATCGGCAAGAGCGGCTTCGAGCGGTTCGTCGCCCTCGCCGCCCGCCGGCACTCCGTGCTCTATGGGCTTTTCGCGGTGTTGTTGTCGCTTGCGCTTGGCTGGTCGGCCGCGGCGATGTTCCGGCGGCGCATCTAATATCTAAGGTAAATTTTAACAGCTCTGCTGTAGCGCCATCCCGACGAATTCACGGGAGTCGGGACGAGAAGATGGACGAACAGCCGAACCTGCACCAGCTCATCGACGAGATCAGCAGTTTCGACGAGGAGGCTGCGCCAAAGCCGCGGGCAGCCGCCGCGACCGAGCTCCCGGCTGTGGGGCAGGTCGTCGAGATCGCCGGTTCGGGTTCACGGATCCGTATGAAAGGCGAGACTCTCGCTCAACTGCAGAGGCATGCCGATCCCTCTGTCGCGATGTCAGGTCAGGTCGGAAGCCAGGTCAAGATGATCGTCGGCGATGCCTGGCTTATCGCCAACGTCCGGACGATGACGGCTGAAGACAGCGGCGAAATCGCCGCCCACGTGGATTTTCTCGGCGAAGGAAGCCGCGAGGCTTCGGGCAAGATGAGCCACTTCCGCCGCGGCGTGACCCGCTATCCGATTCCGGGTTGCGCGGTTATGCCGGTCACCACGGATGACCTTCGAGCCGTGTTCGCCGCCGACGACAGCCCGCATATCGAGATCGGCACGGTCTATCCGACGGACGACATTCGCGGAGCGCTCTACGTCGACCCGATGCTTTCGAAGCATTTCGCGGTCCTCGGCTCGACCGGTACCGGCAAGTCGACCTCCGTCTCGCTCATCCTTCACCGCATTTCGGAGCTTTCGCCCGAGGGTCACATCGTGATGATCGATCCGCACGGCGAATATTCGGCTGCGTTCAAGGGCTGCGGCGAGCTGTTCAACGTCGACAACTTGCAGCTGCCCTACTGGCTGATGAACTTCGAAGAGCATTGCGAAGTGCTGCTGACGACCCACGGCGCCGACCGCCAGCGCGACGCCGACATCCTTGCCAAGTGCCTGCTCGCCGCCCGGACCAAGGGCAAGGACATGAGCCAGTACGGAAAGGTGACGGTGGATTCGCCGATCCCGTACCTGCTGACCGATCTCGGAGTGATCCTCACCAACGAGATGGGCAAGCTGGAGCGCGCCGGCGACACTCTGCCCTACCAGCGGCTCAAGCAGAAACTCGACGAGCTCAAGGCCGACCCGCGCTACACGTTTATGTTCTCAGGCATGCTCGTGTCGGATTCGATGCCGGCGTTCATTTCCCGGCTGTTCAGGCTTCCCGCAAACGGCCGTCCCATTTCGATTGTCGACGTCTCCGGCGTCCCTTCGGACATCACGTCGGTCGTGGTCTCGGTGCTTGCGCGAATGGTGTTCGACTATGCGATCTGGTCGCGGACCGAGGCGCAGCGCCCGATCCTCCTCGTTTGCGAAGAAGCGCACCGCTACGTCCCCAAGGATGAAATGTCCGGCGCCCAGGCCGTCCGCAAGATCCTGGAGCGGATCGCCAAGGAAGGCCGTAAGTATGGCGTTTCGCTGGGCCTGATCACGCAGCGCCCGTCCGACCTTGCCGAAGGTGTGCTGTCGCAGTGCGGCACGATCATCTCCATGCGCCTCAACAACGACCGCGACCAGGCCTGCGTCCGGGCGGCGATGCCCGAAGGCGCCCGCGGCTTCCTCGACGCCATCCCGGCGCTCCGCAACCGCGAGTGCATCGTCTGCGGCGAAGGCGTGTCGATCCCGATCCGGGTCCGCTTCGACGACCTCGAGCCTGAGAAGCGCCCGGCTTCGTCCGATCCGAGCTTCGCCGCCCTGTGGCGCGAAACGGGCGGCGAAGAAGGCATCATCCAGCGTACGATCAAGCGGTGGAGAGGCCACGGCCGCTGATCAGCTGTTCTTAGCGAGCCGGCCAGTGATCCAGCTCGAGCGCGTCAAGACCGCAGAATTGTGATCGGTCGATCGACACATTAACCTTGTCCTCGTGCACCGCGGATTGATCCCAGGGCAACCGCCGGAGAGTCTGGCCGACTCCGGCCACTCCGCCCTCGGCGACGACGAGATAGGCAATTCGGCCGCTCGTGCAGCCTGCCATGGCGTCGACCGCATGACCGATTTCCGACCCATCCGCCGAGACGACATCGCCGTTCATCAGCAGCGACACCGGAAAAAGCGACTCGCCCGGTTCCTCTCGGCTGTCTTCGGCAGCGCTCATGCCGCCTTCCGCGATGCGGGCCTGCCAACCTAACCAACGCCAGATCCCGAAAATGTTGAGCCCCGTGAGCACGACGTTCTGCCACAGCAGGCTCGGCTGATCGGTGGTCAACCCGAGTATCGCCCAGGCCACTGACCCGACAGTGAAAATGGCGAAGCCAAAACCGGTTATCCGGGCGCCAAGATTGGATGCCACCACAAGCGCTGCGACGGTCGTGGCGACGGGAGCAATGACGGAGGTAATCTGTTCCATCCCGGCGCAACACGCGAGTGCCGAGGCGGTTCAATTGCGTTGAGTCAAGGCTAGGCGGCGTGCTGCCAGGCCGCGCCCCGCGCTAAAGCTCGATCTCTGCGACTTTCTTGTCGATGCCCGCCTCTTCCTCGCGTCCGAGCAGCTTGTTCAATGCCGGCCGGAGGAAGCCCTCGACATCGCTGAGCCAAATCTTGGCGTCGCGGATATCAAACCTCAGCACCGCTAACTTGGGATCGTCCTTGCTCGCGTACCATTGGGCAACAACGGGATTCCAAAGCCTGTCTATCGTGGCTCGATCGTTATCGATCGCGACAGTACCGCGTAGGCTGGCGAAAAGGTCGTGCCCCTTGGACGCATAGGCCGCGATTGCGCCAGCCGACTGGCCTAATGCCCGGGTCAGGTCGTGGTCGTTGGCGGTGAAGAACCAAAGACGTCCCGATTGGCGGTCAACGTCCTCGAAATTTGCCGTCATTGGCTGGGTCGCTCCATCCCGCTCACCCTCTATTCCGAGCATGATGAAGGGGCTGCCGTCGAGCTCGTCCCAAAACTTGTTTTCTATTTCGCGATCGGTCGCCATGTAATGTCTCCGAAGATTTGCTTTCGGTGACAACGGGATCGGTCGGCGGGCGTTCCGGCAACATATCCATCGCCGCACTGCAACGATTGAGCCGGCTAGGCCCTACACCTTCCCCCCGATCGCCATCAGCTCCCTGAGGCGCGCGTTGAACGCCTTGCGCTCGGGACCGCTGATCTGCTGGCGGCGCTGCAGTTGCACCTGCATCGGGTCGACAGCGCGGCCGTTCAGCCGAACCTCGAAATGCAGGTGCGGTCCGGTCGACAGGCCGGTCGAACCGACATAGCCGATGACCTGTCCCTGACGGACCATTTCGCCCGGCGAAGCGGCGATCCCGCTCATGTGCGAATAGGTAGTGACGATGCCGTCCGTATGCGCAATCCGCACCTGGCGTCCGTAGCCGCCGCTCCAACCAGCTGCGGCGACTTGGCCGTCGGCGGCGGCGACGATCGGGCTTCCCCACGAAGCGCCGAAGTCGATCCCGGCATGCATTCGCGAATAGCGCAGGATCGGATGATGACGCAGTCCGAAGCCTGAGGTGATCCGGCCGGCGACGGGGGTCATCAGGGCCGCCGAGCGCTCGGCGGCGCTCGCGTCGGTGTCGAACCAATTGACCTTCCCGCCCGATCGCCATTTCATCAGCTCGACGTCGGGGCCGTCGACGCGGTGAAGCGCGGCGTAAAGCAAGGGCCGGCCTTCGCGCCTCGAGACGACGAGGTCGAAACGGTCGAACGGCGCGACATCGGAGCCGACGTCGATCCGGGTCGCAAGCGCCTGCAGGTAAGCGGCCGCGATCCGCGGCTCGACTCCGGCTTCGCGGAGAGACCAGTAGAGGCCGTCAGTTACCGCCCCCTGGACGCGGATTTGGGAGCCGTCGGAGACAATGCGCGGCTTCGACGCGGCTTCGAGATCGGCTGGGAACACCGGCTCGTCGGAGACAGCGTCTTCGACCCCGCTGCCAAGCATCGGGTTGAGCCGGAATTGCTGGACCGGAGCGACCGGGTGCGCCTGCGCAGGCGAGAACAGTCCGAGGTCCGGAGTCATTGCGAGCGCGGCGGCACACAGAAGCGCGAGCGTGGCCGCGCCGCGAGCCCAGCGCGCTCCGATCGGCTCGGAAGCGAGATCGACAATCAGGCTGAACGGCTCGGGGCTATCCGGAATCGGGGCATAATCGGCCCTCGCGCGTGCCAGCGCGACCCGGGCCGAAGCCTCGGTTCCTGGAGATCCCTCGAACATCTCGGACAGTGATGCGCGAAACAGGGTTAAAGCCTGTTTAAAATCGGGAACTTGCGCTTTCGCCCCGCGCTGCCACATTCGTGCCTGTCATGCGCCGCGAAGACTCCCCGGTCCGGGCGATCCTGGGGCCCACCAACACCGGCAAGACCTATCTCGCCATCGAGCGGATGTGCGGGCATTCGTCCGGCGTCATCGGCTTCCCGCTGCGGCTCCTCGCCCGCGAGGTTTACGACCGAGTCGTCCGAATCAAGGGCGAGAGCCGAGTGGCGCTCCTGACCGGCGAAGAACGGATCGTCCCGCCCGACGCGCGCTATTTCCTGTGCACGGCGGAGAGCATGCCGGTGCCGGGCGGCGATGGGCATGATGCGAGCGACTTCCAGCGGGACTTCGCCTTTGCCGCGATCGACGAAGCGCAGATCGGGATCGATCCCGAGCGCGGCCATGTCTTCACCGACCGCATGCTTAGGGTCCGCGGCCGCGAAGAGACCCTGATCCTTGGCTCCGAAACGCTAAAGCCGATGATCCGCGAGCTCCTGCCGGAGACGGAAATCGTCACCCGCCCGCGCTTTTCGACGCTCCGCTTCGCTGGAAGCACGAAGCTGTCGCGCCTGCCGCCGCGCTCGGCGGTCGTCGCCTTCTCCGCTGAGCAGGTGTACGCGCTCGCCGAGGCGCTTCGCCGGTTCCGCGGCGGTGCAGCGGTCGTGATGGGTGCCCTTTCACCGGCGACCCGCAATGCACAGGTAGCGATGTTCCAGCGCGGCGAGGGCGAGTACCTGGTCGCCACCGACGCCATCGGCATGGGCCTGAACATGGACGTCACCCACGTCGCCTTCGCCGGCCTCGAGAAGTTCGACGGTCGCCGCGATCGCCGACTGACGATCGCGGAAATGGCGCAGATCGCGGGCCGAGCGGGCCGCCACCAGAAGGACGGCACCTTCGGCACCCTGGGTCTCGGCGACCACAGCGCCGAGTTTTCCGAGCAGGAAGTGGATTCGATCGAGGAGCATCGCTTCCGGCCGCTCGATTTCCTCTACTGGCGCAATCCCGATCTCGATTTCACCGACGTTCGCTCGCTCATCGCCAGCCTCGAAACTCCAAGCCAGGACCCGATCCTCCGCGCCGCGCCCGAGTCTATCGACCTCGCAGTGCTCAGGCACATTGCCGAGGACCCCGCAATCGCCGTGAGGCGTGGAGGCGCCGCCCGGCGGTTGTGGGCTGCCTGCGGCCTGCCCGACTTTCGCAAGGTGGGCCCGATGCACCATGCGCGGATGGTCCGCAGGGTCTTCAGCTACATCGGCGACGGCGGCCATATTCCGCACGAATGGTTCGCGGCCGAAGTCGCGCGGCTCGACAATATGAATGGAGACATCGAGGCCCTCGCCGACCGCCTCGCGGGAATCCGGAGCTGGGCGTATATCGCCCATCGCGCCGATTGGCTCAAAGACCCGTCGAAATGGGCCGAGCGAACCCGCGAGGTCGAATCGCGGCTTTCGGACGCGCTCCATGAGCGGCTGACCCAGCGTTTCGTCGATCGCCGCACGTCGGTCCTGGTCCGCGATATCGGCGCTCGCGGATCGGATGCGCTCCCGGTCACCGTCGCTGCGGATGGGGAAGTCAGCGTCGGGCCGGAGCCGATCGGCCACCTGTCCGGCTTCGATTTCCGGGTCGACCCTTCGGCCAAGTTCGCCGACAAGAGGCTGCTTCTCGCGGCGGCCGAGCGCCGCCTGGGTGAGGAACTGGAGCGGCGGGCGTCCTCGCTTGCTGATGCGCCGGACAGCGAGTTTACCCTGGAAATCGAGCCAAACGGCGCGATCGGCGTCGGCTGGCATGGAAGCATCCTCGCCCGGCTCGCTCCGGGACGGTCGCTCCTCGAGCCCGCGCTCCGGACCGCGCGCTCGCTCGACCGGCTCTCCACGACCAGCCGTGCAACGCTTCGCGCTCGACTCGAACGCTGGGTCGATTCGCAGGTCGACGACACGGTCCGCCCGCTCAGGAAGTTGGCCGAAGTCGCCACCGATCCGGCGACTTCGCCGGGAGTGCGGGCACTCGGGGCAATGCTCGTGGATTCCGGTGGCTCGGTTCCCCGCCGGGCAATGGTCAGCGCAATCGGCACATTGGATCAGAAGGACCGGCAGCTTCTCTACAGCCTCAAGGTCAGGCTTGGCCCGCTTGACGTGTTCGTGCCGGCGCTCCTCAAGCCCGCGGCGCAACTGTGGCGTGCGGCGCTCCTTGCGGTTCGCTCGGGCGAGCCGATGCCCGACTTGCCTGCTGCAGGCGCAGCGACTCTTGCCGCCGACAGCGATCCGCGCGGAGCTGCCCTCGCCTACCGGCGCATCGGTCGTGAGTGGATTCGGATCGACCTTGCCGACCGCCTGGCAAGCCACGCGCACAAGGTTCGCTCGGCGGGCGGCGACAATCCCGTCGACATCGAGCTTGCGACGTCGGTCGGCCTCGACGAGCAGGCGGTCGCCAGGCTGATGGACGACATCGGCTTCGCCAAGGCCGGCGACGCGTGGCGTTGGCGAGGCCGCCGCGGCGCCCGCCGGGATCGCCAGCAAGGCGGCAGCCACGCCTTCGCGGAGCTCGCGAAGCTGAAGCGCTGAGCGCTTGAAATAGGCGGCGTCAGGGAGCAGTTGGGCCGCAAAGGAGAATGACCATGGCCACCGCAGTCGAGGAAAAGAGCGTCCTCGGTCTCGAGAACCCGATGGGCACCGACGGCTTCGAATTCGTCGAATATACGGCGCCCGACCCGCAGCTACTGCGCGACCTGTTCACCAAGATGGGTTTTCCAGCGGTCGCCAGGCACAAGCGCAAGGACGTCACCCTGCACAAGCAGCAGGATATTCACTTCATCATCAACAGCGAGCCCGGCAGCTATGCCGAGGACTATGCCAGGGCGCACGGCCCCAGCGCCTGCGCGATGGCATTCCGGGTCAAGGACGCCAAGGCCGCTTACGATCGCGCGGTAAAGCTTGGCGGGACGCCCGCGAAGACCGACGTCGGGAAGGGAGAGCTGGACATTCCCGCGATAGAAGGGATCGGCGGGTCGCTGCTTTTCTTCGTCGACCGCTATGGCGAGAAGGGCACGATCTACGACGTCGATTTCGATTTCTTCGACGATTGGCGGCAAATCGAGGCCGACCATGCGTCGCACCTGACCTATATCGACCATCTGACCCATAATGTTCAGCGCGGCCGGATGGCGGTGTGGGCCGACTTCTACGAGCGGCTCTTCAACTTCCGCGAGATCCGTTATTTCGACATCGAGGGGAAGCAGACCGGCCTCTTCTCGAAAGCCATGACGTCGCCCTGCGGCAAGATTCGCATCCCGCTCAACGAGAGCCAGGACGACAAGAGCCAGATCGAGGAGTTCCTGCGGGAATACAAAGGCGAAGGGATCCAGCACATCGCGCTCGGAAGTGACGACATCTACAAGGCGGTCGACATTATCCGTGCGCGCGGCATTCCGTTCCAGGATACGCCCGACACCTATTACGAGATGCTCCCTGAGCGGATCCAGGGTCACGACGAGAGCATCCCCGAGCTCGAGAAGCGGCGAATCCTGATGGACGGCGCGCCGACTGAGGGCCAGGGCCTTCTCCTGCAGATCTTCACCCAGAACGTGATCGGCCCGATCTTCTTCGAGATCATTCAGCGCAAGGGCAACGAGGGCTTCGGCGAAGGCAATTTCAAGGCGCTGTTCGAGAGCATCGAGCTCGACCAGATGCGGCGGGGCGTGCTCTGACCGACGCCTTCATCTGCGATTACGTCCGAACGCCCATCGGCCGCTACGGCGGCGCGCTGGCGCATGTCCGCGGCGACGATCTCGCGGCGATCCCGATCAAGGCACTGATCGACCGCAATCCGAACGTGAACTGGTCCGAGCTCGACGACGTCATCCTCGGCTGCGCCAACCAGGCGGGCGAGGACAACCGTAACCTGGCGCGGATGGCAGCGCTCCTGTCGGGCCTTCCGGACAGTTCCGGCGGAGTGACTCTCAACCGCCTGTGCGGCTCCGGACTCGACGCAGTCGCAATGGCCGCGAGGGCGATCCGGGGCGGCGAGTCCGACCTGATAATCGCGGGCGGCTCGGAAAGCATGAGCCGGGCGCCCTTCGTGATGGCGAAGGCGGAAGCGCCGTTCAGCCGCAACGCAGAAATATACGACACGACCATCGGCTGGCGCTTCGTCAATCCGAAGATGAAGGAAGCGTACGGCGACGACACGATGCCGAGCACGGCCGAAAATGTCGCCGAAGAGTTCCAGATCAGCCGCGATGACCAGGACGCCTTCGCACTTCGAAGCCAACAACGCACTGCTTCGGCGCAGGCGAACGGCCGCCTCGCGGCGGAGATCGTCCCCGTCGAAATCCCACAGCGCAAAGGCGATCCGCTTGTTGTCGACAGCGACGAGCACCCGCGCTCCACCAGCCTCGAAGCGCTCGCGAAGCTGCGCCCGATCGTTCGCCCCGGCGGTAGCGTGACCGCCGGAAATGCGTCGGGAGTCAACGACGGTGCAGCGGCAATAATTGTCGCGAGCGAAGAATGTGCCAAGCGCAACGGTCTGACTCCGAAGGCTCGAATCCTCGGGGCCGCCGTCGCCGGGGTACCGCCGCGGATCATGGGGATCGGTCCCGCGCCGGCGTCGGAAAAACTTATGAAGCGGCTCGGCCTCAAGATCGGCGATTTCGACGTGATCGAATTGAACGAGGCTTTCGCAGCGCAAGGATTGGCGGTTCTCCGCCAGCTCGGCCTCCCCGACGACTCGGAGAAGGTGAACCCTAACGGCGGCGCGATCGCGCTCGGCCACCCACTTGGAATGTCGGGCGCGAGGCTCGCACTCACCGCGACCGAGCAGCTCCAGCGAACCGGCGGCAAGCTTGCGCTCGCGACTATGTGCATCGGCGTCGGCCAGGGAATCGCGCTCGCGCTCGAACGGGTGTAGAACAATCGCCATGGAAACGGCGGTCGCAGAGCTCAGCGAAGACGCGATTCTGGCGGTCCTCGACATGGTCCCGGATCCGGAGATCCCGGCGCTTTCAATCACCGACCTCGGAATCGTCCGCGCAGTTACGGTCGACCCGCCGCGGGTCCTGATCACTCCGACCTATTCCGGATGCCCGGCGACAATCGCGATCGAGCAATCGATCCGCGCTGCGCTCGATTCAGCCGGATTCAGGCAGGTGTTCGTCGAACGCGTACTTTTCCCACCATGGACCACCGATTGGATCACTCGGCGCGGTCACGAGCGGCTCCGGGCCTACGGGATTGCTCCGCCGAGCCCCTCGGAGACGGCGGACTGCCCGCGCTGCGGCTCGAGTGAAACCGAAGAGGTCAGCCGCTTCGGCTCGACACCCTGCAAGGCGCAGTGGCGATGCAAAAGCTGTCAGGAGCCGTTCGACCGCTTCCAGTGCCACTAAGAAACAGCATTGCAATCCGGCGGAACATTGAACCTCCGCCCATAAAATGCGGATTCACGAGAGTATAATGAGAGGTCGAGACTGGAGACGTGAACGAAAAGCAGGTCCGGAAAGTCGAGCGGGCGAGATCGTCGCGCGGCTCGAACGGGGAGGAACTCCTGCTTCTGGAGAAAATCAGGTCGGGAGACGATGACGCGTTCGAAACTCTCTATCGCGCCTACCACCCCCGGCTGACGAACTTCCTGATCAAGATGGTGCGCCGACCGCAGCTGGTCGAGGAAGTGCTGAACGACACGATGATGGTGGTCTGGCAGCGGCCGGACAGCTTCCATGGCGGAAGCAAACTGTCGACCTGGATTTTCGCAATTGCCTATCGCAAGGCACTGAAAGGACTGAAGCGCTGCGACGACCCGCTCGAGGATCTCGACGCCCCGAACCGCCCAAGCGAGGACGATAGTCCGGAGGACAGTTCGGAAAATGTCAGGCGCCGGGACCTTATCGCGGAGGCAATGAAGGAACTGTCGCCCGCCCACAGGGCTGTGGTCGACCTGACTTATTACCACGAGTTGGACTATAACGAGATCGCGAGCATCCTCGATTGTCCTGTGGGAACGGTGAAAACACGAATGTTTCACGCCCGCCGCCAGCTCCGCCGCATAGTCGACGGCGGACTGGAAGACTGGGTCTAGGAGTTCACGAGGACATGGCCGACATTTTCCCACTTCGGGCAAGCGAGCATGACAAGGTTCAGCAGCTTTTGCCCTGGTTCGTGAACGGCACGCTTTCCAACAGCGAGGCCGGGCGCGTGAAAGCCCATCTTGCCGATTGCGCGGAGTGCCGCGAGGCGCTCGAGTTCGACCGCAAGCTTGCCCGCGACGTGGCGACTTTGCCGCTCAACGTCGACGACAGCTGGAGAGCAATGGAGCAGCGTCTTGCTGATCGCCGATCCGACAATGTCGTCAGGGGCCGCTTCGGCTTCCTGAGCCAGAGCGTGCCGATGCGCTGGGCTGCGACAGCCTCGCTGGCCGCTGCGGTCGCCGCGACGGTTGTCGTCACAAGCCTTCAGCCCGACGCGGTTCCGGACCAGACCTATCGCGCGCTCGGCTCGGCCGCTTCGTCAGCGGGCGGCCAGGTCGTAGTGTTGTTCAAGCCTGACACGACCGAGCAGCAGATGCGGGTCATCCTTGCGGCGCAAGGCGCCCGGCTGGTCGACGGCCCCACGGCTGCGGGGGCCTACGTGCTGCGCATCGACAACGGCAGCCCCGAGCCCGCGATCCGGGCGCTTCGGGAGTCGAGCCAGGTCGTGCTTGCCGAGCCGGTAGCTAACGACACGCAGCCGTGACTCAGCGCTTGCGCCCTCTCTTGACGATGATGCTGGCGCTGCTGCTGGCCGCATTGGCCGGCATTGCGGCGCCCGCGTCGGCGGCGGAATCCGTCCAGGCCGACGGCGAGGACCGACAAATCCTGGTGATGCTGACAATGGCGGCGCCGCATCACCGACCGAATTCCGGCTATGGCGGGAATTATGGCGACATCAGCTCGCGGGCTGCTCGCAAGCGCCTCGCCCAGAACATCGCCAATCGCTACGGTATCCAGCTCCGCGAAGGCTGGCCCATGCCGGTCCTGGGCGTCGACTGCTATGTGATGGCAGTCCCGGCCGGCAAGTCGATCGACAAGGTTATCGAAGCCGTTTCGAAGGAACGCGGAGTCGCATGGTCGCAGCGGATGTATTCTTACGCGATCGGGGCCGCCGCAGGTGGAGGCGGCGGGGACCCGCTCTACTTGATCCAGCCGACCGCGGCAGAATGGAAGCTTAGCGAACTTCACCGCAGCGCCACCGGTCGCGGGGTGAAGATTGCCATCGTCGACAGCCAGGTCGACGTGAAGCACCCGGACCTTGCCGGCCAGTTCATTGCCGACAGGAACTTCTTGGAGACGCCGGCAGCGCGTCCGGAAAGACACGGCACGCATGTAGCCGGTATCATCGGCGCGAAGGCGGGTAACGGCATAGGTATCGCCGGAGTCGCCCCGGGCGCACGGCTCATGGCGCTAAGGGCGTGCGAAGAAATACGAAGCGGCAGGGCGTCCGGTCAAACGTTGTGCAAATCGCTGCCGCTGGCGAAGGCCCTTCAGTTCGCGATCGATAGGGACGCCGACGTGATCAACCTCAGCCTCAGCGGCCCGCGCGACCTGTTGCTCAATAAGTTGCTGGACGTTGCCCTCTCCCGCAACGTCACCGTCGTCACGGCCTTCGACAGGAGCTTGCCGGGCGGGGGTTTCCCGGCCTCGATGGAAGGCGTCATTCCCGTTGCCGATGAGTCGCTTCAAAGGATGCCCGATGGTGTGTACGGTGCGCCCGGGCGAGACTTGCCGACCACTCAACCGGGAGGTGGGTGGAGTCTCGTCAATGGCACGTCGTATGCCGTTGCCCAGGTTAGCGGACTCGCTGCCTTGGCGGGTGAGAAGGGTAAAGGGCGGTTTGGCGCAAGGCTTGTTCGGGCGAGCGATGGTAAAGTCCAGGCTTGCCTCACGATTATCGGCAAGTCGCCGCGCTGCCGTTGAGCCGGCGCCGCGGGGACTTCCCCGCGCTCTTGAACGCCGCGCTCTGAATTTACAAATCTGGTCCCTTCCCATTGCCGCGCTTGCGCTCTGCACGGGCAATCCTGCTGCCGCCCAGGTTTCGGGAGCGATCGCGGTCGAGAGCGATTTTCGGCTGCGCGGCCTGTCGATGAGCGCTGGCAGGCCAGTCGCCTCGCTACGCCTGGGACTGGATGACGAATCCGGAGTCTACGCCTCCGGGTCGGCGACCGCGGTTCTTACCCGCGGCGAGGACCCGCGATTTCTCGCGTATCAAGTGGGCGGCGGAATCGCGAAGCGCGTCGGTCACTTCTGGACCGTGGATTTCGGAATTGCCCACAACGAAATCCGGGCTGCCTATGACGGCGGCTATCCCTACACCTACACCGAGCTTTACGCGGGCGCGACGCGGGCACCGTTCTCGGCTTACGTGTTCGTCTCACCGAACTATTTCCGATCCGACTTCTGGACCGTCTACGGCCAGCTCGAGGCGTCGGTGAGCCCGGCCGAGAACTGGCACCTGACCGCCCATGTCGGTAGTCTCAACTATGTCGACACGCCGCCGCAGTACACGGTACGCCGCAAAAGCCTCTACGACTGGCGGCTCGGCGTTACGCGCGAGATCGGCAATCTCGAAATTCACGCAGCCCTCACCGGCGGAGGGCCGGGCCGCCAATATTATTATGGCGCCAGCCATTCCAAGACGGCGATCGTCGCCGGTGCAAGCCTAAGCTTTTGATATTCGGGCATCGCCGGTACGCCACCGTCCGTCGCGAGCGAGTGAACGGATATCATTCGGCGGGGGACCAAGTGCAGGTGAGGTTTGCACAAGGAAAATCGCCAATGGCCCAGAACTGGATAGCTTTTTCAAGCCGCGCCGCAGCTGGCGCCGCTGCCCTGTTCCTCGTGTATGGGGCCGATGCGCTCGCGGCCGGGAAAGGCACAACCTACACCGTCACCATGTCGCAAATGCGCTACGGGCCGCTGCCTTCCAACCTGAAGGTTGGCGACACGATCGTGTGGGTCAACAAGGACACCGTCCCGCACACGGTAACCGCGAAGGACCGCAAGTTCGACGTTCGAATCGCATCGGGCAAGCGCGCCTCGCAGACTCTCACGACGGCAGGGAACTTCCCCTTTTACTGCGTCTATCATCCGGCGATGCGCGGGACTTTGAAGGTTGGCTCCTAACCCTCCGTCCTTGCCACGATCACTTGTCCCCACGGCAGCTCGATCAGCGAGTCCTTGCGGCTTGCAAAGAAGGCCCTGAACACCCCGGCAACGCCCGGATCGTTGTAATCGTCTCCGACCAGGATTCCGCCGGGCATCAGGCGCGGATGGAAATAGTCGAGGGCGGCACGGGTGCTCGAGGCGAGGTCCATGTCGAGGTGCACGAAGGAATATCGCTGGTCCTTGAGCCCTGAAGCGGTCGCCGGGAAAATGCCCGAATGAATGCAGACGCCCGGATAAGGCTGGAGAAGGTCGCGGACGACAGCAAGCTGTCCGGAAATGTCGCCGAAATGACCACGGAGCTCGGCCGCCTGTCGGCTCATGCCGCCCGGTTCCTCCTCAAGCGGACCGTCGAACGTGTCGAACAGGTGCAGGTCGGCCGTCCCCTTCACCTCGCAGATCAGCCTTGCGCTTCCGCCCATTAGCACTCCGGCCTCCGCCATCGAGCCGCCGAGCCTCGCTGCGGCCCTGGCGCAAAGCAGGACGTGCAGCGCAGCAATATCGCTGAGCAGCAGCGGGACTCGGCACCGGGTTTCGCGAATAAGTGCGAGGTCGCTTGCCGACTCGCCGTAAAGCGGCGCCTCGATGGTTCCGCGCCGGGCAAGCAGTTCACGAAGGAGGCCGCCCGGCGACAGGCGCCAGCGCCACGCCGATCCCCCCTTCGAGCCCAGGGTGCTGCGGCTCAACCGGACTCTCCCAAACGCCGGTCCCGGGCGGCCGCAAGCGCCATCTCGGCACAGCAGAAAGCGAACAGCGCCGCAAGCAACGGAGTGCGCAGCGGATAGTCGACGAGGCTGGACGCCATCAGCACGGCCGTCACGACGAGTGCTGCGCGGGGCAAGCTGCGCCGCGACGCCTCTCCCTCGCCCCGAACGATCGCCACCGAGGTTCTCGCCCACCACAGAATGAACAGGAGCAGGAGAAGCAGTGCCGGAATGCCGCCTTCAATGAGCAGCTGGAGCGGCTCGTTGTGGGCCTGGTTGAGGTAGATCGTCGAAAGCAGCGCATCGGGCTCGAACTGCCGATAGACGCTGTCGAACGCGCCGAACCCGGCGCCAGTCGGAAAGAAGGCGGCGGCAGTCGCGACCAGCGACGGAAGAGCCGCCCCCCGGATGTCGGCAGCGATGTCTTCGCCGCCGAACCTGTCAAGGATTCCGCTCTCGAGAAGCACCGCGCCGGCGATCAGGGCGATTGCCAATCCGCAAGCCCACCATGCCGCGAGAACCGATCGGCTTGCCGGGCGACGGAGCAGGCCGCGAGCGTTCAGGATCCATCCGGTCCCGAGGACAGCGAAAGCGAGCGACAAAGCGCCCATCCGGGAACCGGTCAGCAAGGTCACGGCGCTGACCATAAGCGCGGCAGGAACGAAAATCGCGGCCATCACCGCCCATGAGCGCGGGTCACCCGTTCGTGGAAGAACGGCGGCGCATAGCGGAAGCGCGCAGGCGAGGAACGCCGCCTGGTGATTGCGGTTGGCGAACAAGCCGACCGGCGCATCTTCGCTGCTTTGCTCGAAGAGCCGCAGCTGGTTGCCGCCGACTCCGAGCTGGGCGAGCCCTAGCATCGCGCTCGCCACGGCGGCAGCGATAAACAGAATCGCGAGTGTCTTGCGATCCGCCGCTGCGAGATGGAGTGCCGCAAGGAGGGCGGCGGCAGGGACGAGCAATGCCTGCAGAGCGTTGGCGGTCAGATCGGGCGTAAGGCTGAGCGGCCGCCACCCTTCCGTTGCAGTGGCACCGGCGATTTGCGCGTAGGCGGCGTGGCCTGGGAGCGTCGCCCACAAGGCTGGCGGCAAGGGGATGAGATGGGCCATCGGCAGCGCCACGCAGGCGAGCGCAAACAGCGCAAGTGGCCGATGTCTTCGGAGCATAGCGAAGTCGAGCGGCCACAGAGTCGCGGCGATCGCCACGATAGCGGCAAAACGAGCTGCGAGCTGCGCGGGCTCGCCCGCTCTGGAGGCGCCACCGGCAAGGGTAACGGCAAGCACGAGCAAGCCCGCCACCGCCAAGCGGTAGCGGGATGATCCGATAAATTGGTTCCCCCCATGGCCGGCCGACGCTCGCAACGGCGATGCGGCCACCTGGCGGGATCCGGTCAGTTACTCGCCGGCTTGCTGTCGTTGTTACCGAGCAGCAGCGCGGCGCCGACAACCAGTGCAGTGCCGATCGCGATGAGCGGCAGAGTCGACGATTTCGGCGATTTCACAGTGCTACGCGCATTGGCCGGAGCGCCGGCAGGTTGTGCCTTCGACGCCAGCGTCAGCTTGCCCGCAGGATTGGCCGGTTCGGCATAGCCTGGCGTAGCGAGCAGCGAGGCTACGGCGGCCGTCGCGACCACTTTCAGCAGGTTCATGGCAGACCCCTTCTGAGCGACCGGGAAATCCGGTCCGAAGACTTGGTCCCGCTCGTGCGCGCGCAGGTTCAATCCGACCGGCAGCTTTTCCGCACCCTCCTCACCGGCGCTCGCTTGAACCCCGGGCGCGCTCGCTGGAACTGATTACAGCTAGCGTGGGAGGGCACGTGCTCGAAACTGCCCAATTGCCGGTCCTGGATCCTGCAGAGGCCTATTCCCTGTGGGCTCCGACCTATGATCGGGAAACGGCCGTTTCGCTTCTGGACAATTCGCTTGTTTCCGAATTGACGCCGCCGCTACCGGGCCGGCGACTACTCGATGTCGGCTGCGGAACGGCGCGGCGGCTGATCGTCGCCGGCGCCGCCTCTGCAACGGGGGTCGAGCCGTGCCGCGAAATGATCGCAGCGGGCGCTGTCAACGCGGCCGGCCGCGCAGGCGTGCGAATCCTTGAAGGCCATGCCGGCAATCTGCCGGTGGGCGACGGAAGCTTCGACGTTATCTGGTGCCGTCTCGTACTGGGGCACATCGCCGGCCTAGCCGCACCCTATTCGGAGATGGCACGAGCCCTCGCGGTCGGCGGGACACTCGTCGTCAGCGACTTTCATCCCGACGCAGAAGCTCGCGGCCATCGCCGCACTTTCCGAAGCGCGTCGGGTGTTCACGAAATCACCAACTACGCGCACTCGATCGCGGACCATGCCGCGGTGGCCGGGCGGTGCGGGCTCGCTTTTGTCGATCAGTCCGAGGGCCGGGTCGGCCCGCCTGTTCGGCATCTCTACGCCGAGCGTGGGCGGCTCGCAGACTACGAACATGACATGGGCATCCCGCTCGTGTTCGCGCTTCGGTTCGAGAGGCGCTGAGCAGGTGCGCATGCTGGTCCGAGCCCGCAACGCCGACGTCGCCTGCGACGGCGATCGAATCTGCGCGCCCGAAGGCAGGTTCGACATTGTCCTCGACTGCCGCGACTCCGACGTTCGTCCGGGCCTTATCAATTCCCACGAGCATCTCCATCGCAACCATTACGGGAGGCTCGGCAAGCCGCCGTACCGCAACGCGACGCATTGGGCGCGCGACATCCAGGTCCGCCATCGCCGGCGGATTGAGCGGGGCCGCGCGCTTCCCCGCCGCGACGCCTACCTGGCGGGAGCCTGGAAGAACCTGTTCGCGGGCGTAACCTCGGCAGTCCACCACGACCGCTGGGACGACGAGCTGGACCGTGATTTCCCGCTGCGGGTGATCCGCGTCGCCAACGACGATTCCGTAAGCTTTACGCCAGCGCTTGGCGCGAACCGGAGGAACGGTTCAGCCTATGCTCTTCACGTCGCTGAAGGCACGGACGACGAGGCTGCCGGAGAAGTCGAGATCATCGACCGGGCCGGCCTTCTCAACCGATACCTGCTGGCGGTCCACGCAGTCGGTCCGGGAGCCGAAGGTGCCGAGCGACTGCGCGCTTCCGGAGCAGCGATCATCTGGTGCCCGACATCTAACCATTTCCTGTTCGGCCGAACCGCGCCGGAGACCCTGTTCGGGGCCGCCACCGACGTCCTTCTTGGAAGCGACTCGCTGGTTACGGGCGCGGGCAACCTCCTCGACGAAATCCGCTTTGCGCGGACGGTCGGGCGGCTCGACGACGAACGCCTTGAAGGCGCCGTCGGCGAGGTCGCGGCACGACGGCTGCGGGTTGCGAACCCGAAGCTCGAACCTGGCGCGCCCGCCGACTTCATCCTGCTCGCCGCTCCGCTGCTCGAGGCCACGGCCGGCCACGTCCGGTTGGTCGTCGTCGACGGCGTGCCGCGCGTGGCGGCTTCGGAGGCCGCCCGCCAGCTCCAGTCCGTGGGCGTCGCGGGTCGCCGAATGACCGTCGGCGGAGTCACCCGCTGGACGAACGCCGAACCAACGTCACGCAACAGGGGATCGCGATGATTGCGAAGAAGACCAGGGCTGCCTTTTTGCTCGGATGTTCGGCAGCGATTGCCGCCACGGCGAGCTCGCCCGCGGCCGCGCAGGAAATCGAGCGCGCGGAGCCCGCGGACGAGGCGCAGCAGGATTCGACAGCGCCCGACACCGATAGCCAGACCGAGCCGGCCGACGAGACCATGGCCGCAAGCGACGACGGGGGCGGGACCGACATCCTCTCCCGAAACACGGTCCGGGTTCTGTTCGACGCGAGGCTGGTAGCTGCCAATGGCGAGCGGTCGTGGACCGATCGCGGGCTGGGCAAGACCCGCTTCGACGGCACAAGCGACGGCGATTACGAGCTCTACGCCGTGCCAGTTGAAGCAGCGATCATCTGGACCCCGCGGTTGACCAGGTCGCTGAGCGCCAATGTGTCGGCCGGCTGGCAACGGGACCAGGACAATGAGTTCGACGTGATGGAGGCGTTCGTCAATTTCCTGCCGCCGCAAACGGGGCCCATAGGGGTCCACCTGCGCGCGGGACTCATGTGGCCGGAGATCTCGCTCGAACACTCCACCGGCGGCGCGTGGAGCGTCGTCGACACCATCACGCCCTCGGCGATCAACTCGTGGGTCGGCGAGGAGGTCAAGGTGCTCGGGCTCGAAGGAACGGTTCGCACCGATCTCGGCCAGCACACGTTCGCGCTGACCGGCGGGGTGTTCGGATTCAACGACACGTCCGGCACCTTGCTGTCCTTCCGGGGATGGGCGCTTCACGACGAGAAAGCGACCGCCTTCGGCTATTTCGAGCTGCCGCCGTTCAACGAGTTCATCAGCCACCTGCAGGAGGACCGCACTCGGTCGCTGCTGGAGATCGACGACCGGCCCGGCTTCTACGGCCGGCTCGACTGGCGTCCGCCGGCCCCGTTCGGCGCCGCCCTCTTCTATTACGACAATCGCGGTGACCCCGAAGCCTTCACCCCGGCCGGGCAGTGGGGATGGCGGACGCGTTTCTGGAACCTCGGGGTCAACGCCGACATCGGGAGCAACACGCGGCTGCTCGCACAGGGAATGACCGGATCGACCATAATGGGCTTCCCGCAAAACGACAGGCGCTGGGTCCACACCAAGTTCAGGAGCGCCTTCGTCCTGGTATCCCACCGGCTCGACGACAAGTGGAATGTCGCCGGACGGATCGAGGCATTCAGGACGCGCGAGATCGGGAGCCAAATGTCGCCTATGGAAAGCGAGCGCGGCTGGTCGTGGACTGCCGCGGTCAAATATCTCGTCAACGACCACGTCACCGTGAAGGCCGAAGCGCTCAACGTTCGAAGCCGACGCGGGGTGAGGGCGACGCACCTCGGAATTGACCCGTTCCAGGCGCAGACCGTGTTCCAGATCGCTCTTGGAGTAGCGCTATGACCCTTGCACGATTGAGCGTTGCACTCGCCTCAACCTGTCTCCTTCTCTCGGCATGTTCGAACGGCCCGCGTCTCGGCGAGAGCGACTCGCCGATGGTCGTCACCAAGCTGACGGAACTGCCCCCTCCGAGCGGCTTCAACTCCGCGACCGGAGCCTTCGATTACCGGATCGCCGCCCTCGACAAGGTCTCGTTGATCGTCGCCGACACGCCCGAGCTGACCGGAGTCTTCCGAACCGACAGCGCTGGGCGAATCGTCCTTCCCTACGTCGGCGAAGTGACGGCCGCGGGGCTGACCCCCGCGCAGCTTTCGGTACAAATCCAGGACCGGCTGAGAAGCGGGAAGTTCATCAATGACCCGCAGGTCGCGGTCAACGTGGATGAGGCCGATAGCCTGTCCTACACGATCGACGGTCAGGTCAACGCGCCCGGCGACTATACCGCCGCTCCCGACCTCACCCTGATGCGCGCGGTCGCCAGGGCCAAGGGCCTCAACGAATATGCGCGCCTCAACGACGTCGTCATCTTCCGCACCGTCGACGGGCGATCGCTTGCGGCGCTGTACGATCTCGATGCGATCCGCCACGGCCTCTACGCCGATCCGCACGTCTATCCGAATGATGTCGTCGTCGTCGGCGACTCCGTCGCCAGGCGCAAGCTTCAGCAGTTCGTCCAGTCATTACCGCTGCTGACGACTCCCATCGTCCTCGCTCTTCAAAGGCTTCCGTGATGGACGCGATCTCGCCCGAAGCACTCCCCTGGCTCACCGGCCAGGTTCCGATCGTCGCCGGTCCCGGCGCCACCGGGGGTCCAGCGCGGGAACCTCAGCTCAAGCGTCTGCTTGGTTTCCTGACGCGCTGGCGCTGGATCATCGCGTCGGCACTGCTGGCGGGCCTGGTCCTCGGGCTTGCCGCGACCGTGTTAATGACCCGGCAATATGCCTCGACAGTCCGGCTCGAGATCTCGCGCGACACCGCGCGGGTGACGAAGATCGAGGGCGTCGAGCGCGAAACCAGCATTGGCGACCAGGAATTCTACCAGACCCAATACGGACGCCTGCAGGGAACCGGGCTCGCTGAACGGGTTGCCGAGGACCTCCACGTCGCCGACGATCCCGCTTTCTTCGCGCAGTTCGGCCGGGAGGCGGAATTCGAGAAAGCCGGGCAGCTCGTAGGCGCGCAAGACCGCAGGGCGAAGCGCCGCGAGATAGCCGGAGCCATATTGCTCGACCATCTCACCGTCGCCCCATTACGCGGCTCGAGCCTTGTCGACGTCACCGCCACTACGCCCGACCCCGATCTGTCGCAGCGCATCGCCGCCTCCTGGGCCGACAATTTCATCAAGTTGTCGATGGAGCGCCGCTTCGAGGCATCGAGCTATGCGCGCGACTTCCTCGAGAAACGGATCGAAGCGCTGCGCGGGACGCTTGAGGCCTCTGAACGGGCAGCGGTGGAATATGCTTCCCGGCAGGGGATCATCAACCTGCCGCAGGCCGCCGGCGAAGACGAGCAGTCCGGCTCGGTCGCCCGCTCGCCGCTGACCGACAAGCTTCAGGCGCTGAACCAGGCGCTGTCGGTGGCCACGGCGGACCGGATTGCTGCGCAGTCGCAGCTCTCCGGCCTCCAGCGTGCGGATGCCAGCACCGAAGCCTTCAACAATCCCGCGATCAACGAACTCCGCCGCCAGCGAAGCGAAGTGTCCGCCGAATATGCGAAGACCGCGTCCCAGTTCGGAAGCGCCTACCCGAAAGTGAAGGCACTCGCCGGACAGCTCGACGAAATCGATTCGTCGATCGCCCGCGAGATCGCACGAACGCGCGCGCTGCTGGTACAGAATTACCGGTCTGCGGCGAGCCGCGAAGGCTCGCTCGCGTCTCAGGTCGCGGGGCTGAAGGGCCAGGTCAACGATGTCCGCAGGCGCAGCATCCAGTACAACATGTATCTGCGCGATGCCGACACCAATCGGCAGCTCTACGATTCCCTGCTTCAGCGCTACAAAGAGATCGGTGTCGCCGGGAACGTCCAGGACAACAATATCGCAATCATAAACCGGCCCAAGCTTCCCGACCGGCCCGTCAGCCCTCGGCTGCTGGTCAACTTGCTGGTGGCGATGTTTGCCGGCGGCCTTGCCGGGATCGGAATTGCCGTTGCGCTGAGCCAGATCGACGAGACGATCGGCGATCCCGAAAACGTCCGCGCGAAGCTCGGCCTGCCGCTTATCGGAGTGCTTCCGCTGGTCAAGAACAGCACGCCGATCGAGGAGCTGGACAATCCCCGATCGCCGCTGGTCGAAGGCTATGTTGCCGTCCAGGCGAACCTCAAACTTGCGACTGCCCAGGGGATGCCGAGGTCCATCGCCTTCACCAGCACGAGGGCGCAGGAGGGCAAGTCGACAAGCGCGATCGCATTGGCGCGGCTGCTGGCCCGCGGCAACAAGCGTGTAGTTGTGATTGACGCCGACATGCGTTCGCCTTCGCTCCACCACATGTTCGGACTCGCCAACGAGGCGGGGCTGAGCAACCTGCTGGCAGGCGATCCCGACGGCGCCAACCTGCGGCACGAGACCAGTTGGGACGGGCTGTCGATCATCACCGCAGGACCGCACCCGCCGAGCACGGCCGACCTGCTGATGGGCGACGGGCTTCACCACCTGGTCGACGGCCTGCTCGAGGATTTCGACCATGTCGTCATCGACTCTCCACCCGTCCTTGGCCTTGCCGACGCGTCGCTGGTCGCCTCGGCGGTCGAGGCGGTGGTGTTCGTCGTCGAATCGGGGGTCACGCGCGCCGGAGTCGCCAAGACCGCGGTCGAGCGCCTGCGCGAGGCCCGGGCCAACCTGATCGGCGCGATCGTGACCAAGCTGGACGTGACCAGGCGGGGATTCTCTTACGATTATGGCTACGGTTACGGCTATGGCGAGGGCGGCGCCGCCAAGGCGGCGTAGTGCAATGCCGAGAGCGGTCGCGCGTTCGGCGATCGCGGCTGCGGCGCTCCTCTGCGCTGCCTATGTCGCCGGTGCGCGCGCCCCTGGCGGAGCGCGGTCGGCGCTGGACAGCGCTCGAGACCTCCTTGCGCAAGGCGCCGATCCGGCCGACCCTGCGGTACAGGCGCTCGTCGGCAAGGCGCTGCGCCGCGACGTCACGATTCCGGCGGGGATCGAGATGCTTGCGCTAGCGCGCGAAAGCCGCGGCGATCCCCCGGCGGCCGCCCGGCTCTACCGCCTTTCCGACCGGATCAGCCGCCGAAGCCTCCCCACGCGTCTCTGGCTTGCGCAGGAGGCTGTCGAGCGCGGCGACGTGGCGGCGACGCTTGCCCACATGGACATCGCGCTGCGCACGTCGTCAGCGGCTCCAACGCTCGTATTCCCGGCCCTCGCCCGCGGACTTGAAGACGCTGCCCTGGTCGAGCCGATTGCCGCCCTGGTCGATCGCCCCAGCGACTGGCGCGAAGCGTTCCTGATCTATTTGGCGGAAAGAGCAGAGCCGGAGTCGGCCGCCGCCCTTTTCCTCGCCGTGCGCGACCGGCGACTCATTTTGAAGAACGAGCTCGATCGGACCGTGATCGCGCGGCTGGTCGACGACGGGCAGTTTTCGCTCGCAGGGCGAACCGACCGGGCGTTCGCCTCGAACGCCAACGAGGCTCCGCTGGTGGCCGATGGCCAGTTCGACAACCCGGCCGCACGCTATCCATTCGGATGGGGGATCACCGATACCCGGGAGATCGGCGCCTCCCGCGATGTGGAGGATGGCCGCTCCGTCCTCGCCTATCATGCCAATTCCGCCGAGGGCGGCCAGGTCGCGGCGCAGCTTCTGATGCTTCAGCAGGGCCGGTACGTGCTCGAAACCGGAGCCTCGCCGGCGCAGCGGTCGGACGCTCCGCCTCTGTGGGTGCTGTCCTGCGCCGGGCAAGAGCGAGTCATCGCCACCATCGCCCTCGTGCCTGACAGCAATGGGCGGTCGGCCTCCCGGTTCGCGGTCCCCGCCGGTTGCCCGGCCCAGTGGCTGTCGCTCGCAGTCCGCCCCGCTCTTGCCCCTCAATCGGGGCGGGTGGATCACGTCCGGATCGCCAGGCAGTGATCGCCGGTCAGGAGTCGACGCAGGGACGGTCGAGCCGGAAGCGGCCGAGGAGGGCGAGGCCCGCGGGCCTTGTCCGCCGGCCTTCGCCGACGATTTGGTAACCTGCTGCTTCGGCGAGCGCCGTCGACGCTGCGTTGGAGCTGTCGGTCACGTACCAGAACCGCTGGCCCGGAGCGCCGAAAAGGCGGTGCGCCCGGTTCATCGTCCATCGGGCGAGCCCGCGCCGCCGCCACGAGGGATCGGTCCACAAGCCTCCGAGCTGGAGGTCGCCGGGCTCCATGAACGGGAAGCGATGCCAACGCGGCGTAACGATAAGCCGATGGATCCGCTTGCCACCGCGCCAGATGCTCAATTCGGTGTAGCGGCGGTCGGCGAACAGGCCGCACCTGTCCTGAAGCCACACGGCGACCCGCAAGGGGTCGAATGGCGACAGTGGAAGCGCCGCTTCGTCGCTCGGGCGCCAGAGCTGCAACGTCATTCCGGCTGGAAGGCCGACGTCCTCCCGCGGCGGTTCAGCGCCGTCGCGAAGGAGGAAGCAGACGCTCACGAAGGCTCGCCCTCGATGACGAATGCGCCCAGCGGCTCCTGGCGAAGGCATAGCTCGCGGGTCGAAGTGTCGGCGCCCCAGCGCACCAGAAGGCCGTCGAGAAGCGACAATGCAAGCGGCCGGGCGACGATCGCGACCATGGTGAGGGCTGTCAGCACCAGGTCCGCAGCAAGCGTGCCGCGGCCGATGTAGAGCAGGCCGAGCCGGCATTTCCACGGGCGGATCAGCAGGTTGTAGGTCGCCTCGACGTCGCTCGAGCCCTCGAGGATCTCGGCCTCGTCGGCGAAGACGATCGACGCGAGGTCGGTCAGGCCCGGTCGGACGTCGAGCAGGGCCAACTCCTCCGAAGTGTAGCGGTCGACGCCTCCGACGCGCACGTTCGGGCGCGGCCCGACGACGCTCATGTGGCCGGCGAGGACGTTGATGAACTGGGGCAGCTCGTCGACTTTCCAGCGGCGGAAGAAGCGGCCCAACGGCGTGACACGCGTGTCCGATTTCGCAGTTGAAACGCCGCCGAGCCGATCAGCTCCGGCGACCATGGTGCGAAGCTTGATCATCGGGAAGTCGCGATTTCCGCGGCCGACCCTTGGGCTGACATAGAAAGGCGACCGCCCATCCTGGCACCAGATCGCAAATGCGGCGATCGCCAGCAGCGGCCACAAAAACAGGAGGGCGACGAGCGAAAAGCCGATATCAAAAAGACGCTTTCTCATTGAAACGCGAATTCCTCCCGGAAGGCAGCGACGACGGCATTGCGGTCGAGTTGATGGGCCTTGCGCAGATAGTCCTGGTCCCCGACAACCTCGGGGAAGCAGTCGGCGAGGCCGATGCGCCGGAACTTGCGGGGCGCCGCCCCGCCTTCGAGAAGCGCTTCGGCGACGGCGCTTCCGAGCCCGCCGGCTATGTTATGCTCTTCGAGGGTGACGACGATGGGTCGGCCCTTCGCTGCCCTGCGCACGCCCGATTCATCGAAGGGCTTGAGCGTGTGCACATCGACGACGGCGACAGAAATACCTTGGTCCGCAAGCAGGTCCGCGGCGGCAAGGGCCTCGGCCAGAATCCCACCCGTCGCGAAGATGACTCCATCCTCGCCTTCGCGGACCGTTCGTACCTTGCCGAGCTCGACGGGGCCCGCCGGCAGGCCGGCCTTGCCCTTGTCGAGGCGAACGTATGCGGGGCCGCCGGTTCGGTAGAGCTGCCTCGCGAGTTCGTACGCCATCCACGGGTCGGACGGGGCGACCACGGTCATTCCCGGGATCGCGCGCATGATCGCGAGGTCCTCGGTCGCGAAATGCGACATTCCGAGCTGGCCGTAGGAAAAGCCGCCGCCGACGGCGACCACAGTCACTGTCGCGCCGTGGTAGCAGACGTCGTTGCGGAGTTGCTCCAGGCAACGAAGCGTCGGGAAATTCGCGATCGAATAGGTGTAGGCACGCGCACCTTCGAGCGCCATTCCGCAGGCGAGCGCGGTCATGTTCTGCTCGGCAACTCCGGCATTGACGAAATTGTCCGGGAAGCGCGCGGCATAGTCGGTCAGGACTCCGAACCCGAGATCGCCGGTCACCAGCACCACCGACGGATCTTCTGCGGTGAGCTCGGTCAGCGCCTCGACGAACGCATCACGCATCGGCGCCGAGCTCGCGCATTGCGGCGGCGAATTCCTCGCCGGCCGGCACCCGGTAATGCCACAGGACCTGGTTCTCCATGAAAGAAACGCCCTTGCCTTTGACGGTGTCGGCAATGACGCAGAGCGGCCTGTCGTCAGCCGCGGAGGGCGTTGCGAGCGCCGATCGAAGGGCGGCATGGTCGTGACCGTCGATTCGAACGACCCGCCAGCCGAACGCGCGCCACTTGGCGCCGAGCGGCTCGAGGGCGAGCGTGTCGGCGACCGGGGCGAGGCTCTGCAGCTTGTTGAAGTCGATGATTGCGCACAGCCGGCCGAGGCGCCGGTGAGCGGCGAACAGCGCCGCCTCCCACACCGAGCCTTCATCGCATTCGCCGTCGCTCATCAGCACGAATGTTCGCTGGCCGCCGCCCAGGCGCCGCAGCTGGAGCGCCATCCCGGCGCCGACCCCGAGCCCATGGCCGAGCGACCCTGTCGAAAATTCAACTCCGGCAACGCCCTTGCTGCTGACGTGGCCGGAGAATTTCGAACCGTTGCGGTAGTGATCCGCAAGCTCGCTCACGGGAAAAAATCCGCGCTCGGCGAGCGCCGCATAGATGCACGCGCCGGCATGTCCCTTCGACAGGATGAAGCGATCGCGCGCGGTCCAGTCCGGCCGCAGCGGGTCGAGCCGGAGTACCTCACCGTAGAGCACGGCGACGATGTCGGCGATCGAAAGGCAGGAGCCGACATGCGAGCTTCCGCCGAGCTTGCACATCCGGACGACGTGACGACGAAGCCGCAGCGCCAGCGCCAAGCTGTCGTCTTGCTGGAGAAGCGCGGTCGCCATCAGAAGAAGGATCGAACGGCGGTGATGGTCCGCAACACCTGGTCGTCGCGAAGGACGTGGTTCATCGGCAGAAGCAGAGCGCGATCGAGGAAGCGGTCGGTGTTCGGAAGCGACCCGCCGAGGCCGAGATTTCGGAACCGGTGAAGTCCGATCCCGCCCCAGTGCACGATCGTGCCGATGCCGTGGGTCGCGAGATGCTCCTTCAACTCGTCGCGGCGTTCGCAGCAAATGTCGAAGTTCTGGAAGATGTCGAAGCGGCGCGGATCCTCGCCGGGACGGGGCGGCAGCTGCAGGCCGGAAAGGTCGGAAAGCGAATCGTGATACTGAAGCGCGATTTCGCGCCTCCGGGCGATCGCCTCGTCATACCAGCCCAGCTTCTCGACGAGGATCGCGGCATGGAGATTGTCCATCCGCGAGTTGGTGCCCCAGATGTCGCAATCCTCGCTGATCGCCTTGTCGGGCCCGGCTCCATGATTGCGCGAGGCGCGAACCCGGGCGGCGATTTCGTCATCGTCGGTGACGAGCGCCCCGGCGTCGCCGAAGCAGCCAAGCGTCTTGGACGGATAGAAGCTGAACGCAGCCCATTGGCCGAAGAGGCCCGCCATCGTCCCGCCGAACCGC
The DNA here is from genome assembly GCA_036261735.1 of Sphingomicrobium sp. Classification (GTDB taxonomy): domain Bacteria; phylum Pseudomonadota; class Alphaproteobacteria; order Sphingomonadales; family Sphingomonadaceae; genus Sphingomicrobium. The sequence continues at coordinate 4,548 of DATAKH010000169.1, read as the reverse complement.
GCCCCCAGCGCCTGGGCTGCGTCCTCGAAGATCGGCAGGCCATGCTCGTCGGCAATGGCGCGAATTGCATCCATGTCGCAGACGGTACCGCTGACATAGACCATCATCAGGCCCTTGGTCCGCGGAGTGATCGCGGCGCGCACGGCGGCCGGATCGACATGGCGTCCGTCCGGGCACATGTCGACCGGCACCGCCCTTCCGCCAGCATGGTGGATCGCTTGCGCTGCAGCGATGAAGGCGTGACCTGGAAGGATGACCTCATCGCCCGGCTGGAGGCGGCTGGCGCGAAGGCCGAGCAGCATCGCATTTGAGCAGTCCGAAAGCGCAATCGCGTGCCTAACGCCGATATAGGCTGCCAGCTCGCGCTCGAATTGCGCAACAGCATCGTGGAGGATGAAGCCGCCGGCGGCGGCCGTCTCGTGCATGATCCGGGCGTAGCGATCGGACTTTTCGGCGTAGAGTGAGCCCCAGTCGAAGAAGGGAACCGGCTGGTTGGTGGCAAGCATGAACTCGGAACCCCCTCTCTGCCCACTAACCCGTATCGAGCGCGTCTTGAGGTAAGTTCCCGGGGCGGCGTCTGGGGTTTAAAAACGGCAGGAGCGCCGAGGGCGGATGCGGATCCTCTACCTGACGCAATGGTTCGAGCCCGAGCCGAACATCATCAAGGGATTGGCCTTCGTCACCGAGCTTCAGGCCGCCGGGCACGAGGTCACCGTCGTCACCGGCTTGCCCAATTATCCCACCGGCCGAATCTATCCCGGATATCGCCTTCGACTGATCCAGCACGAGGAAATCGATGGGGTCCGGATCGTCCGGTTGCCACTTTATCCAAGCCACGATTCGTCGGCGGTTCGAAGGTCCCTGACCTTTCTGTCTTTCTTCCTCTCAGCGCTGGCCTACTGCCTATTCCGAGCCGGCCGCTACGACCTTGCCTACGTCTATCACCCGCCGATCACGGTCGGCCTTGCCGCCGCACTAGCCGGCTGCGTGCGAAAGCTGCCGTTCGTGCTCGACGTCCAGGATTTGTGGCCCGACACCGTCGCCACCACCGGGCTTCGCGGCGCCGGAATGCTCGCCGGACCGCTCGGCTTCGCCTGCTGGTTTGTCTATCGCAGATCGGAACTGATCATCGCGCAATCCAGCGGAATGTGCCGGGCGCTCGTCGAAAGAGGCGTGCCCGAGCGAAAGATCAGCACAATCTACAATTGGGCCGTCCAGGAAGACACTCGGTCTTCGCTCCGGGACGCCAATGAAGAGGGCGGACGCTTCGCCATCGTCTACGCTGGCAATTTCGGCCGCGCGCAGGGCTTGGCCACCGTGGTCGCGGCTGCCGAACTGCTATCGAGGCGCCGGCAAGACATCGACATTCGCCTCATCGGTGACGGCGTGGAGGCCGAAGCCCTTCGAAAAAAGGTCCGCGGGATTACCGGGATTTCCATCGAGCCTCGAATATCACCGGCCGAACTCGACGATGTCGTCGCCGGTTCGGACGCGCTTCTCCTGCACTTGCGCGATGAGCCTCTGTTCAGGATCACCGTTCCTTCCAAGACCCAGGCCTATCTCTCCTACGGCCGCCCGATCGTCGCCGCGGTCGGAGGAGAGGCGGCCGATTTGCTCGGAAGAAGCTGTGCGGCAATCGTTGTGGCGCCCGACGATCCCGTCGCCCTGAGCGAGGCGATCGCCGAGATGGCCGACCTTTCACTCGAGCGGCGGGAGTCGATGGGCGCGGCGGGGCGCCGCTTCTACCTAGACAATCTCTCGTTCGCGTCCGGGATGTCGTCGACGCTGGCGACCGTCGACGCGGCAATGAGCCGCGCGGTCGGATGAAATGACGGCCGCTACGCTCCCCGTTGCAGAACCGGCTCGGCTGTTCCCCGTGGCCTCGAAATCCGGGATCACCCGGGCGCCGCTGTTCGCCGTCCTCGGCTACGTCGTACTCACCTTCGTGCTATTCCTCGCCTGGCCGATCGACTGGCCGATCTACGGAGCGTGGGACTGGACGAACCTCGTCCTTTACGTCCTGATGTGCCTGTTCGTGCTGTACGTCGGGGCGATGACGGGGTCGGCCGGTTCGACCCAGCTGGCCGCGCCGCTTCCGGGAATAAAGCTGTTGCTGGCCGCGGGGGCCGCTGCTTCGGCGGCACTGCTGATCCCGTCCTGCCTCGCCTATACCGGACGGGGGCCGTGGGAACTTATGGACGCGCTCCAGAACCAGGGCGAAGCCTACCGGCGACTGCAGATCCAACTCTATTTCGGCGAGGGGCAGCGGGCCTTCATGGTGGCGATGCGGTTCCTTGCCGGACCGCTGATGTACGCGGTTCTTCCGCTCGGAGTCATTCATTGGCGGCGGATCGGGTGGCTTGGCCGAGCCGCGGTCGGCGTGGCCGTCGCCTGCTCGATCGTCTTTTCGATCATGCGCGGGACCGACAAGGAAATCGCCGACCTATTCGTCATCGGCGTTGCCGCTTTGCTTGTTTCGATGGGCCGGGCGATGACCCTGTCGCGCAGCCGCAGCCAGCTCGCCCGCCGCTACTGGCTGCCCGCAATCCTCGGCGTGGCCTTCCTGTTCGCCGCGCAGGGGCTCTTCACAGAGCGCAAGGACGAACGGCTTGGCGGAATTGAAAACAAGGCACTCGTCTGCGCGAACAACAGCCGCATCTGCGCCGACATCGACCACCCGGTCATCGCCTGGCTTCCTTTGCGCGAACGGTTCGGGCTGAGCGTTTTCATCCTGTCGACCAGCTCGGGCTATTTCGGGCTTCACCTTGCGCTCGAGAAGCCGTTCGAATCCTCGCTCGGAGTCGGGCACTCGCCGGCTGCGCTCTCGGTGTACGAGGCGGCAACTGGCGACGAGAAGCCGCACCGACGCACTTACACTTACCGGAACGGCTTCGACCAATGGCCGGAGGAATCCTACTGGTCGACCCTGATCACCTGGATCGCGAACGACATCGGCTTTGCAGGCGCGGTCGCGGTTCTCGGCTTGCTCGGCTTCGCCTGGGGATTGTGGTGGCGGGAGGCTGCAGCGGGGATGAGCGACCCTGCCGCCGTCCTGTTCGTCCAGGCGACGACGATGGTCTTTTACCTCCCGGCCAACAACCAGGTATTCGCGGCCTACGAAGGCTATTCGATCTTCTTCGCATGGCTGGCGATCTGGTGGTGGCACCGGTCGACCCGGCGCGTGTTCGCCGCGCTTCCGATTGCAGCGCCAGAGCCCGCGCGATGATCGGGCGGCTTGGCGCGATCGGCGTCTTTTTCTTCCTCAGGATCGGCTGCGCACTGATCCTGCTCAAGGTGGCGGCAAGCCGGCTCAGCGTCGCTGGATTTGCTGATTTCACCCAATATCTCGCCTTCGCGTCCCTTGTGACGCTGCTTGCCGTCGGCGGCACCCAGAACGGGTTGATCCGGCAGGTCGCCGCTGCCCGTTCTCCAGGCGAGCTTGAGGAGACGGTCGCAGCCGCGGCCGCGATCTGGCTCGCCGCCAGTGGCGTGCTTCTCGCGGTCTCGTTCCTGTTCGCTCCGGTCATCGGCACCATCCTCGTCGGCCACGGAAGCGTCGGCGCAACGGTCGTCGCGCTCACTGCGATCGCGATCTTCGCGGGGCCGGGGCAGATTCGCTGCAGCATGCTCACGGGCCAGGGCCGAATGATTTCCAGCCTCGCCATCCAGAGCGCGGGCTTGCTAGCCGGGGCGGCAGGCGCGGCCTGGTTCGCGTTCCGCGGTAACCCCGCGGCCGCGGGACTGGCCTTCGCTTGCGGAACCTTGGTGCCAAGCCTTCCCGCGCTGGCGGTCCTGGCACGCCGTCATGCCTGGCCCGCAGCCGCCTCGCTGCTTGCTCATGCCAAGCAACTGCTCCGTTACTCGCTCGCATTCGCGACCGTTGCGGCAGCCATCCCGCTGACCTTGTTCGCGTTGCGCTGGCAGTATCGCGGCGCGTTCGGCGACGAAGCGCTCGGGCACTGGCTGTCGGCCAACCGCATCTCCGACCTTTCGACCCAATTGATCGGGTTGTTCATGCTGCAGATTTTCGTGCCGCAAATCGCACGAATGCCCGACGAACTGGCGCGGCGCCGATTCACGCTCATCTGCGGCGCCGGCGGAATGGCGGTCATGGCGCTTCCGCTGATCGCCTTCAGTATCGCTTCCGAACCGCTTGTGCGGCTATTCCTGTCGCCGTCGTTCCTTCCGGCGATCCCGGCGATCCAGACCTATATGGCGGGCGACATGCTGCGCGTGTGGACGTCGATCGCCATCTACACCGCTTTCGCCGCCGGCCGCGCAGGACGTTATGCGGGGCTGGAACTGGCGGTCATCGGTTCGATCGGCGCGATCACGATGCTGTTGATCGGCCAGGGCTATTCGAGCGCTCCGCAATGGGCCTATTTCCTGGTCCATGCAGTGTTCAGCGCCGGCTTCCTCGCTTTCCTGTTCCTGTCCTGGCGCGCTCCGGCCGCCTCGAGGATCGCCGAAACGGCCAGCCTGACGTCGAAAATTTCGGCAAGGCAATTGTGAATCCGCTCCGCGAGGCCTTTCCGGAAGCGATCGTCT
>DATAKH010000163.1:0-7625 GCA_036261735.1 Sphingomicrobium sp. | reverse complement strand
CATTTTCCACTGGGGCTCCGGGATGCGCGGCAAGGCGACGATCACCGTGACCGCTCCAGCCTTGCGAGAGGCGTCGATCGCCGGCTCGGGAGGAATCAGCGTCGACAAGGTCACGGGCGACTCATTCGAGGGAAGCATCGCCGGATCGGGCGACCTCAATCTCGACTCGCTGCAGGTGCAATCGCTCAAGCTGTCCATTGCCGGCTCGGGCGACGTTCGCGCCCGCTCGGGACAGGCCCGCAACGCCGCTTATTCGATCGCCGGATCGGGCGGAATCGACGCTGCTGGAGTGAGCTCGGAGACCGCCGACGTGTCGATTGCCGGCTCGGGTGGAGTCCGGGGCCAGGCCAGCGGTACCGCCGACGTCAGCATCATGGGTTCGGGCGATGTCGAATTGACCGGCGGCGCGAAGTGCAACGTCAGCAAGTCCGGATCGGGCAACGTCCGCTGCTCTTAAGGAGGTTTTAACCATGCCGGGAGAGAAGGTGGAGGAATGATCCTTCGCCTTCTCGCCGCCGCCTGCGCCGCCCTCTCGCTTGCCACAGCGGCGAGCGCCGCCGAGCGCAACTTCACCGTCACCGGCTTCGACCGGGTTCGGATCGACGGGCCTTACCGGGTCAGGATGACGACCGGGGTGGCGCCGTTCGCGAAGGCGAGCGGATCGCAGTCGGCACTCGACGGAGTCTCGGTCGAGGTCCAGGGCCGGACCCTGATCGTCCACAACAATCCGCGCAGTTGGGGCGGCTATCCCGGGGAAAGCCCGGGGCCCGTGGAGATCAGCGTCGGAACCCACGATTTGTCGGCGGTGTGGGTCAATGGGGCCGGAGCGCTGGCCATCGACAAGGCCAGGGGACAGTCGCTGGACCTGTCGGTCCAGGGGCCCGGATCGATTTCGCTCGGGCGAGCCGAGGTCGACCGGCTGCGAATCAACATGACCGGGAGCGGGTCGGCGGTCGTCGGCGGAAATGCGGCGGACGCCAGCCTGTTCCTGCGCGGATCATCGTCGCTCGACGGTTCCGGGCTGACGGTGAAGGATGCCAAGATCGGCGCCACCGGATCGGCCGTCGTCGCGGTCATCGCGACCGGGACCGCCAAGGTCGACACCTCCGGCACGGCAACGGTGGAACTGGGCGGAAACCCCGCGTGCACCGTCAACGCTTCGGGCTCCGCCGTCGTCAGAGGCTGCCGCTGACGCTGACGTCCTAGTTCAGCGACGCTGTCGCTTCGACTCCCGACAGGAAATTCCACAGCGCGCCGGCAAGCTCCTCGCCGGCCGCGATCGCCTCGGCGCGCTCGTCGGCGGGAAGCCGGTCGAGGAGCGTCCGGCACACCGCGCTATGCTCGACGTCGGCGGTCGCGTGGACCTGGAAGAAGCGCAGCGTCTCCTCGTCGCTGATCCCGTAGCGGTCGACCAGGCCCTCGATCTTGGCGGTTGCGACTCCCGGGAATTGCGATTCGTAGGCGTAGAGCGCGCCGAGTCCCGACGCGTAGGACTTGCGCGAGAGGCGGCGGAACGTGTCGATCAGGGCGGCGGTCTCGGGGTTGAGCTGCTGCGCCTTCACCGACGTTTCGCTTTCGCCGAGGCCGCAGGCGAACATCAGCCACAAGGACGCATGGTCCTGCTTGCCCGCTTCGACGCCTTCTTCCTCGGCGAGGTTTTCGGCCAGCATCCGGCGGCCGTCGCGGTCGGGGCAGGCGCTGTGAACCGCGCTGACGGCGCGCGGAAAGGCCTCGACGTGGTGGAAATACTGGCGGGCATAAGCGCGCAGCGTATCGAGCGGGAGGCGGCCTTCGGTCCACGCCTGGTAGAAGGGATGGCTGAGCATCGCCCGCGCGGAGACGGCGGAATCGATTCGGGCTGATACTGTGGTGGTCATTGCGTGCTCCCTGTTGACGCGAAGCTGGTTACGCGGGGGCGGGCCGCTCGGCAAGCGCGGACAATGCGGCTTTGCGACGCAACTGAATGCGGACCTGATCGTTGACGAAACGAACAACAAAAACGGGAGCGAAACTATGTATATCGGTATCGGCGGCCTGATCCTTCTGATCATCCTGCTCGTCATCCTGCTCTGAGCGCAGGAGCCAGTCAGACCAAAGCCAACGCGGCCAGTCGGCCGTACAGCCGGGGCGGCAGTTCGGCGAGGCCGGTGCCGTCGCTCCCGGCTGTTGGCGCATCTTCATCGGCCAGGTAACGCCACCCTTGATGGGCGCGGCAGTGCGTGGGCGTAACCGTTCCGAATTCCGCCGAGCAGACGATGTCGATTCGCCCGTCGGCGCGATCCTCGATCCGAAGAATTGCATTGCCGCCGACCAGGCGGTGCTTGACGATCCAATAGAGGTTGCCGCCGATCAGCTCGCCGTCGCGGCGCGGCCGCATTCGAGTCGCCACCCGAAGCTCTCCGCCGGCCGAACGCGACGCTATTCGGGAGGCAAGCGATTCCACGTCGCGGCAGCCAAAGGCGACCTTGGTCAAATGCAGTTTCGGCACGTCGCTGGAGTGGCGACTTAGCGCAGGAATCGCAACCGCTTAGACGACTCCGGTAGCGGTCGCGAGGCCGAGCACCGCCAGAAAGCCCATCGAGTCCGTCGTCATCGTTACGAACACGCTGCTGGCCACGGCCGGATCGGCGCCGGCGCGTTCGAGCGCGAGCGGAACGAGGACGCCGGCGAACCCCGCGACGATGATATTGATGAGCATCGCCGCCGCGATCAGCGCTCCGAGCGGGCCACTCTCGAGCACCACCGCGACCCCCACTCCGATGAGAAGCGCGACGGTCAGCCCGTTCAGCACCGCGACCCGGATTTCCCTGCCGACGGCGCGCCAGCGGTTGGAGCCGGTCAATTGGTTAGTAGCAAGCGCGCGCACCGTGACCGCGAGGGTCTGGGTCCCGGCGTTGCCGCCGACTCCGGCGACGATCGGCATCAGCACCGCGAGAACGGCCAGGCGCTCGATCGCGCCTTCGTAATAGCGGATCACCGAGGCTCCGACGAGCGCGGTGAGGAGGTTTGCGATCAGCCAGCGGACTCGGGCGCGATAGCTTTCGCCGACCGGCTCGTTGATATCGCCCTCATCGCCGACACCCGACAGAAGAAGGACGTCCTCGCTCGCTTCTTCCTGGATGATGTGGACGATGTCGTCGACGGTGATCATTCCGACGAGCCGGCCCTCGCCGTCGACCACGGCCGCGGACACCAGCGCATATTTCTGGAACCTCAGCGACACGTCTTCCTGGTCCATGTCGACCGGGATCAGCGTCTGGTCGCGGAGCATGACATCGGCGATCGGGGTGGCGCGAGGCGCTCGAAGGACGGTGGAAAGCTTGCACGTTCCGACCGGGTGGTGGCTTGGGCCGACCACGAAGATTTCCCAGAAATCGGTCGGAAGCTCGTCGGTCGAGCGCAAATAGTCGATGACCTGGCCGACGGTCCAATGCTCCGGCACCGCGATCAGGTCGCGCTGCATCAGGCGGCCGGCCGATTCCTCCGGGTAGGTCAGAGCCTCCTCGACCGCCGCCCGGTCGTCCGGCTCCATCGCGCTGAGCACGGCACGCTGCTCGTGCTCCTCGAGGTCCTCGATGATCGCGACGGCGTCGTCCGTTTCGAGATCGCCGGCGATCTTCGCCACCGCGTCGGGCCCGAGCGCGTCGAGCAATGTCTCGCGAACGTGCTCGTTCATCTCGGCAAGCACTTCCGCGTCGACGATCTCGGCGAGGGCCTTGACCAGCCCGTCGCGCTCGTCGCGGGCGGCGAGCTCGATCAGGTCGGCGACGTCGGCGGGGTGGAGCGGTGCAACAAGCTCGCGAGCGGTCCCGTCGTCGCCGGCATCGACGGCGTCGAGGACCCGGTCGACGAACTCTGGCCGGAGGCGGTCTTCCTCGTCGATTGCGGAGGACGCGGTGGCGCCCAAGCGGTCGGCATCGAGGGCGGCGGCGATCTTCTCGCTTTCGCTCATGCCGTCACCCTCCCAACGCTTGCCGCCCTCCTATTGTCGGACGGAGTCTGGCGCAAGCATCGCTGCGCGCCTAGATCGCGCCGATCCAGTAGCGACAGGAGCATCTTCATGGCTGACGACCGGCTGACCCTTTCCCTTTCCACCGGCGGCGATGTCGTCATCAAGCTTCGCCCCGACCTTGCGCCCGAGCATGTCAAGCGAATCACCGACCTCGCCAACGAGGGCTTTTACGACGGTGTCCTTTTCCACCGGGTGATCCCGGGCTTCATGGCCCAGGGGGGAGATCCGACCGGAACCGGGATGGGCGCATCGCAGCTTCCCAACCTGCAGGCGGAGTTCTCCGACGCGCCGCATGTCCGCGGGACCGCGTCGATGGCGCGCGCGCAGGACCCCGACAGCGCCAACAGCCAGTTCTTCATCTGCACCGACGATTCGCGCTTCCTCGACGGCCAGTACACAGTCTGGGGAAAGGTCGAGAGCGGGATGGAGCATGTCGATGCGCTGCCCACGGGCGAACCTCCGGCCAATCCGGGCAAGATCGTCAAGGCGACCGTCTCGTGAGATGACCCGCAAGGTCGCAATCGTCACCGGCGCCTCGGCGGGGCTTGGAGTGGAATTCGCCCGCCAATTGTCGGCGCGCGGCCATCGCCTGGTGCTCGTAGCGCGGCGCAAGGACCGGCTGGAGGCGCTTGCGGCTGAGCTCGGCAATGCGCGCAGCGTGGCGCTGGACCTTGCCCAAGGCGGGGCGGCCGCCAAGCTGGTCGCGAACATCGAGTCCGTGGGCGAAAGCGTCGACCTGCTGGTGAACAACGCCGGCTTCGGGCTTCATGGCCGCTTCGACAAGTCAGAGCCCGCCCGTCTCCGCGAGATGGTCGACCTTAATTGTGGCGCGCTCACCGAATTGTGCAGCGCGGTGCTGCCGGCGATGATCGAACGCCGTTCGGGCGCGATTCTCAACGTCGCCTCGACGGCGGCCTTTCAGCCGGGACCGGGGATGGCGGTCTATTTCGCGACCAAGGCTTATGTCCTGTCGTTCACCGAAGCGATTCACGAGGAAGCGGGCAGGTTCGGCGTGCGGGTCACGGCGCTTTGCCCGGGACCTACGAGGACCGAGTTCGGGGAGGTGGCGGGATTCAGGGGCAAAAAGACGCTCGACCGCTTCTTCATGGAAGCGGAGCCGGTCGTCAGGGCAGGGCTAAAGGCGCTCGACCGCAACAAGGCGGTTGCGATCCCCGGCGGCCTGAACCGGGCTATCCCCTTCGCCATACGCCTCGCGCCGCGCTCGCTCGTTCGCAAGGCGGCCGGGAGGGTCAAGTTTTGATCGGGGGGCTTTTAACGCGCACAGCGGCGCCCCAATTGAACTCGACAGGCCCGTTTCCGTTTCGGTTGGGCGCACGAGCGGGTGAGAGGAGATCCAATGGCGGACACTGACGTGGCAGAGCGGCCGAAGACGAGGCGCGTCCAGGTTGCGAGCCTTCCGCCTGGCGACAGCGGCCGTGGAATTGCCCGGCTCCCAGTGAAGCTGATGAAGGATCTCTCGCTCAACGAGGGCGATACCATAGAGATTGTCGGAAAGCGGTCCACCGCCGCGCGCGCGATCCGCCCCTATGGCGAGGACGAAGGCCTGGAGATCATCCGCCTCGACGGCCTGTCGCGCGCCAATGCCGGTGTCGGCTCCGGCGATTTCGTCGAAGTGCGCAAGGCCAAGTCGAAGGCCGCGACGCGCGTGGTCTTCGCGCCCGCCCAGGACAATATCCGGCTCCAGGGCTCCGCGGGGGCGCTGAAGCGCACCTTTGCGGGGCGACCGCTTTGCGAAGGTGATACCGTTGCGACGGCCGGTCACCAGCGGGTCAATGCCAATATGCCCGACCAGGTGCGCCAGATGCTGAACGCGCCCGCCTTCGCGCTGCAGGAAGTGCGGCTGAAGGTTGTCACGGCGGTTCCCAAGGGAATCGTCCACATCGACGCAAATACCAATGTCGAACTGCTCCCCGAATTCCTCGGCGGCGAGCCCGGCGACCGCCGTGCCGACGTCACCTACGACGACCTCGGCGGGCTTCACGGAACGATCGACGCGCTCCGCGAGATGGTCGAGCTCCCGCTTCGCCATCCCGAGCTTTTCCAGCGCCTCGGAGTCGACCCGCCCAAGGGCGTGCTGCTCCACGGCCCGCCGGGCACCGGCAAGACCCGGCTGGCTCGGGCCGTTGCCAACGAAAGCAGTGCCAATTTCTTTTCCATCGCCGGCCCGGAGATCATGGGCTCGGCTTATGGCGAGAGCGAGCGCAAGCTTCGCGAATTGTTCGAGCAGGCCGCGGCCGCCGCGCCGGCGATCATTTTCATCGACGAGATCGACTCGATCGCTCCCAAGCGCGGGCAGGTGCAGGGCGAGGCCGAGAAGCGACTGGTCGCGCAGCTCCTGAGCCTGATGGACGGGATCGAGCCCAGGCAGAACCTCGTCGTCATCGCCGCGACCAACCGGCCCGAGGCGCTCGACGAGGCGCTTCGCCGCCCCGGCCGCTTCGACCGGGAGATCGTCGTCGGCGTCCCGGACGAGCGCGGTCGTTTCGAGATTTTGGAGATCCACACGCGCGGAATGCCTTTGTCGGCTGACGTCGATGTCCAGGAGCTCGCGCGCCGGACTTATGGTTTCGTCGGCGCCGACCTCGCCGCCCTGACCCGCGAAGCAGCGATGGAGGCCGTTCGACGAATCATGCCTAGGATCAATCCCGAGGAAGACACGATTCCGACGGAGGTTCTGGATGCACTTTCGGTCGAAAATCTCGACTTCGAAAATGCACTCAAGCGAGTGCAGCCGTCGGCGATGCGCGAGGTCATGGTCGAAGCCCCGGAGATCCGCTGGTCGGACATCGGCGGACTCGACGTGGCGATGGAAAAGCTACGCGAGGGGATCGAGCTTCCGCTCAAGCACCCCGAGGCTTTCCGCCGAATCGGAATCCGCCCGGCGAAAGGCTTCCTGCTCTACGGCGCTCCCGGGACGGGCAAGACCCTGCTCGCCAAGGCGACTGCTCGCGAAAGCCGGGCCAATTTCATCGCCACCAAATCGTCCGACCTCCTGTCGAAATGGTATGGCGAGAGCGAGCAGCAGATAGCTCGCCTGTTCGCGCGAGCGCGCCAGGTCGCGCCGACGGTGATCTTCATCGACGAGATCGACAGCCTGGTTCCCGCTCGCGGCGGCGGAATGGGCGAACCGCAGGTGACCGAGCGCGTGGTCAACACCATCCTTGCGGAGATGGACGGGCTCGAGGAGCTGAACAACGTCGTTCTGATCGGCGCCACGAACCGGCCAAGCCTGATCGATCCCGCCTTGCTCCGGCCCGGCCGGTTTGACGAGCTGATCTATGTCGCGCCGCCAGAGACCGCCGGGCGAAGGCGGATCCTGGCGATCCACACGTCGGGCATGCCGCTTGCCAACGATGTCGATCTCGAATCGCTTGCACAGCGCACGGAGCGGTTCACCGGAGCCGACCTGGAGGACTTGGTCCGGAGGGCCGGGCTGACCGCGCTTCGCCGTGGCCTCGACGCTGCCAAGGTGACGAAGGAGGATTTCGAATCGGCGCTGTCCGAGACGCGCGCCTCCGTCACTCCGCAGATGCTCGAAGAATATGACCGAATCCAGGAGACACTGAAGAGCGACGCCGTCCGGCCGACCGGA
>DATAKH010000102.1:0-2614 GCA_036261735.1 Sphingomicrobium sp. | reverse complement strand
CAAAAAAGGCAGGGATCGCCTTTTGGAAGATCGGGAAATGGGACGACGCGCCATGGCCGTTGGCGAATTTTCCCAACCCGGCGCGCGGCCAAGGAACCGCGGGCGCGCCGGCTCGCTTAAGCGCTCAACCAGAACAGAAAGGCAGGACGATGCTGGGGAAGATCGCAGGAGCGTTGATCGGCAAACGACTGGCCGGGCGTGGCCAGGGCGCCAAGGGAGCAATCATTGGCTACGGCGCGGCGGCCCTAGCGCGCCGGAGCATACCGGCGCTCGCCGCCGTCGCGCTCGGCGGATGGGCGTTCAAGAAGTTCAGGGAGAAGCGCCGGGGCGAACCCGACTATCCGTCCGAAGCGGCTCCCTCGCCGCCTTCCGCCTGATCGTTCGAGGTTTCGAGATAGGGCTCGACCTTGCCCTTGAGCGTGATCGTCATCGGGTTGCCGTAGCGGTCGCGGCTGCGCCCGGCAGCGACTTTGATCCACCCTTGGGAAACGCAATATTCCTGGACGTTGGTCTTTTCCTGGCCGTTGAACTTGATTCCCACGGGGTTCTTCAGGATTTCTCCGTCGAAATGTGGACTGCGCGGATCGAGCGACAGCCGGTCGGGCAGCTCTGACTTCTTCTCTTCGGCCATGGCCGCTCGCCTAGCGCCCACGAAGGGCGAGCGTCAATGAATCGCAACCGATGTAAAGTTTACTTGTCTGTGCCAGTTGCCGCCCGCGCGAGTCGCGATTAAGCGCCTCATCCAAATGCGAGACAAAGAGAATTCGAAGAAGCCGAACCGGCCCCAGCTGTCGCTTCACGTGCCGGAGCCGCCGTTCCGGCCCGGCGACACGCCAGACTTTTCGTCGCTTCAAATCCCGGAAGCGGGTTCGGCGCCGAAGCCGGACATCGCAGTCGCCGCCGCGGACACCGAGCAGCTGGCGAAGGGACTGGTGCGAGTGCTCGGCGACGATCACAAGGCGGTCGGCCCGTGGGACCCGAAGCTCGACCCCGATACCCTCCGCAAGATCCTCCGCGACATGGTGCTCCAGCGGATCTTCGACGATCGCATGTACCGCGCGCAGCGCCAGGGTAAGACGAGCTTCTACATGAAGGCGACGGGCGAGGAGGCGATCGCGATCACCGCCGCAGCCGCCCTGGACCGCGACGACATGAATTTCCCGACGTACCGCCAGCAGGGGCTTCTCATCGCCCGCGGTTATCCTCTCGTCGAGATGATGTGCCAGGTCTATTCCAACAAAGGCGACAAGCTTCGCGGGCGCCAGCTTCCGATCATGTATTCGTCCAAGGACCACGGCTTCTTCACCATCTCGGGCAATCTCGGGACTCAATTCCCGCAGGCGGTCGGGTGGGCGATGGCCAGCGCGATCAAGGGCGACAGCAGGATCGCCGTGGGCTGGATCGGCGACGGTGCGACGGCCGAGGGCGACTTCCACGCCGGAATGACCTTCGCTGCGGTCTATAATGCGCCGGCGATCCTGACGGTGGTCAACAACCAGTGGGCGATCTCCAGCTTTTCCGGGATTGCAGGCGCGGAGAAGGCGACCTTCGCTCAACGGGCAATCGGCTACGGAATTCCCGGCCTTCGCGTCGACGGCAATGATGTCCTCGCTGTTTACGCCGCCTTTCGCTGGGCAGCCGACCGAGCCCGCTCGAATCTCGGGCCTACCCTGGTCGAGTTCTTCACCTACCGCGCCGAGGGCCATTCCACTTCCGACGATCCCTCCGGTTACCGCCCGGCGGGCGAGGCCAAGGCGTGGCCGCTGGGCGATCCGCTCGAGCGGCTCAAGGCGCATCTGATCGCGCTTGGCGAGTGGGACGAGGAACGTCACGAAGCGACCCGCGCAGAGTGCGACGCCGAAGTCCGGGCCGCGCAGAAGGAAGCCGAGAAGCTGGGGGTCCTCCCCGAGCAGGGCAAGGACAATATCGGGAGCATGTTCGACGACGTCTATGCCGAGGTTCCGCCGAGCCTTGCGGAGCAGCGGGCCGAAGCCCTCGACGAGGCGAAGCGCTGATGGCGACGATGAACATGATCCAGGCGCTCAACAGCGCGCACAAGGTGGCGATGGAGCGCGACCCCGACGTGATCGTCTATGGCGAGGACGTCGGCTATTTCGGCGGCGTCTTCAGGGTCACCGAAGGACTCCAGAAGCAGTTCGGAAAGCAGCGCTCCTTCGACGCTCCGATCAGCGAAGGGGGGATTGTCGCAACAGCGGTGGGCATGGCTGCTTACGGCCTAAGGCCGGTCATCGAAATCCAGTTCGCCGACTATATCTATCCCGGCTACGACCAGATCGTCAGCGAGGTCGCCAAGATCCGCTACCGGACCGCCGGCGAATGGGGGATGCCGATGGTGATCCGCTCGCCCTATGGCGGCGGAATCTTCGGCGGCCAGACCCACAGCCAGTCGCCGGAAAGCCTTTTCACCCACATCGCCGGCCTGAAGACGGTGATCCCGTCGACGCCTTACGACGCGAAGGGGTTGCTGATCGCCGCCATCGAGGACCCCGACCCGGTGATCTTCTTCGAGCCCAAGCGAATCTACAACGGCCCGTTCGACGGTCATCACGACAAGCCGGTGAAGCCGTGGTCGAAGCATCCGGCGAGCGATGTT
>DATAKH010000097.1:0-7639 GCA_036261735.1 Sphingomicrobium sp. | reverse complement strand
CCGAACAATATTGCTATACCGAGGACAAGGAAGGCGCGACCGAGACGTGCAACACCGAAACGGTCGACGCAAACGGCGTCTGGACGTCAACCGGCCCCGACGGAAAGACCGCCACGGTCGAACGCGTCACGAGCTGAGCGGGCAGCGGGCCCCGGGCGGCGGTACTCCGCCGCGCCGGGGCCTGCGCGCTCGGCTAATGAATGCGGGCGATCGTCTCGCCGTTCTTGAGGACGTCGCAGACGGGGCAGTCGTCGCTATCCTCGGCGTGCCTGACCGCCTCGCGGTCGTCGGTGGCGAGGATGTCCTTTTTCTTGACCACGACCCCGCCCGGCTTCGCGAGCTTGTTGACCCGATAGTGCTTCACTTGCTCACCCCACGCCTAACCCATTGCGTAAATGGCGGAAAAAAATACCGACGACAAGCGCTTCGAAGGTCCCGGGACACAGTCCCTGGCCCGAAACTCGGCCATCGCCTTGCCTGTGGAAAAGGCGTATGACCGGCGCACCGCGGGGGCGGTGCAATGGCCGCTTATCGGCTCTATTGTCTGGACGGCGTCGGCAGGATCAGCCTGGCGGAATGGATCAGCGCAACCGACGACCGGGACGCGATTTGCCAGGCGCATGACAAGAACCTTGACGCGCTCAAGTGCGAAATCTGGAAAGGAGAGCGTCTCGTGGCGACGCTCGAAGCCGAAGAATTGTCGGGACTTGCGACAACCTCGGATGTCCAACACCCTGGCGGCGGCTAGGCATTTACCCGCAGCGGCGGCGCGGTAACCATGACCGGTCACGCTCCCCTAACCAGGTCGGGCGCAAACGGGTGAACGGCGGCGTCGTTAGACCTTTAGCGAGCTCCGGCGGCGTCGCCACTATCGTCGCCAGGAGGCAGTCCGCGGGACTGGCGAGCATGGCGGTCGTTCCACATCCACCTTCAACGGCAAACTTATCCACAGGATCGCCGCACCCCGGCGACGCCCGTTAACTTTCGACAAATTGCGCTTCCCGGCGGGTTCGTGGAACATCAACGGCACTGCCAGAACAGGAAGGCCCGGCGACCCCACGCGCCGGGTCTTTTTTCTGTCCTGTCCCAACATGGCGCACCGAGGCCGCTGCCGAAACATCCGGCCGCGCCCGGCTTTTATGCCGGGGAGCCGCGAAGCAAGGGAGGCGAGGTGACGGTCCAGGTTCAGGATCTCAGGCGGGCGAGCCGGAGGCGCGTGCTGATGCGCACGACCCTGATCACCTCGGCCGGCGCGCAGCAGGCGCGGGTCCGCGACCTCACCAGCACCGGCGCCGGGATCGCCTGCCAAGTCCCGATCGAGCACGGCTCGGACGTGATCCTCAAGCGCGGCGATCTGTTCATCGCCGCCCGGGTGGTGTGGGTCGACGGCAATTCCGCGGGCCTGGAATTCTATCGCGAGATCCCGCTTGGCGAGCTTGCCTCGCTGTTCAACACCGTCTTCGAGACGGCTTAAGCGGCGGCGTTGACTGCCCGCTTCTGGCCGGCGGCGCCGGGGACCGGCTCCGCGGGGTCCTCGCCCCGGGCGACGATCCGGTTGCGTTCGTCGACATGGACGACCCGTGGCTTCGACCTGCGCGCCTCCGCCTCCTCGAGCATCGCGTAGCTCATGATGATGACGAGATCGCCCTGCGCGACCAGGTGCGCTGCGGCGCCGTTGATCCCGACCGTCCCGCTGCCCGCCGGCGCCGGGATGACGTAGGTTTCCAGCCGGGCGCCGTTGGTGATGTCGGCGATCACGACCTGCTCGCCCTCGATGAGGTCGGCGGCGTCCATCAGCGCGCGGTCGATGGCGATCGACCCGACATAGTCGAGGTCGGCCTGGGTCACCGTCGCTCGGTGGATCTTCGATTTCAGCATCACCCGGATCACTGGGCAGCTCCTTCCAATCGGGCGTTCCCGTAACACATTTGTCGTTCTGGTCCACGAATCAAGTGCTGCAATGCAATATCGCACTTGCAGCATAAGGTGTGAATTCCCAATTGTCGGGTCGAGGACTCGGCGCATTTCCCCAACCGGCGACTGGGGGGTCGCGCCAAGTGCTTGCAAGCGCGGGCTTTCCCGATTTTGGCACGGCGCTTGCTTTGATACCGGGGTAACCCAGCAGGAGCTTTTCGATGACGACCGCCACCACGGATTTCAGCAACAACCGGGACACCGGCCGCGAGGACAAGCCGACTGCGCTTCCGCTGCGCGGCGATACCTTGCTCGGCGTTTGCGAAGCGGTCGGCCAGGACCTCGGCGTCAACCCCACCTGGCTGCGGATCACGTTCGCGGCCCTGCTGCTGTGGAACCCCGAAGTCGTCGTCATCGCCTACCTGGGCCTCGGCCTGGTCGTCGCCGCGACCCGCTGGTTCTTCCCCGCCCGCACCGCGACTCAGTCCGTAACGGCCGTTGCCGCGGCTCCGGAAACGGCCTCGGTCGTGCAGGAATCGGAAAAAGAAGAGCTGCTCGCGGCCTGATGCGCGCGACCACCTGAACAGCGGCCAATCGGGCGGACCGGCAAGAACCCCGGACCCCAGATGCGGTAAACCCCGCCGGTTTGACCCGGCGGGGTTCCCATACTTCAGACCCGAAGGTCCGAAGCACGAAACAACCATAGCGCGATTCGCCGCCGAGTCGATGGGAAATCAAACGGCCGGCGCAAATATCTGTGCACCAAGCGGTGGATAGGCCTGTGGAAAACTCCGCCCCCCCTCGAAACCCGCGAGTCGGAGGTTCGCCAACAGTGCGGCCGACGACCGTCACCAACTCCCTAACCCGCCATAAACCTCGTCTTTACGCCCTTGCGTTACGCCCCTCCCCGTAGAGCCGTCCTCACGGCTGGACGGAGGGAAGGACGCGAATGGCGATCAACCGGTTCGTCGACCGCAAGGCGGTCAGCGCTGGAGAAGCCCATCTCGTACGCGTTGCCGAGGACGGCGGCGCGCGTCACCCGTACCTGTGCTCGCTTGTCGAGGCTTCCGGACCGCACGCACCGCGCGACCTTGCCGACGCGGTCCACCTTCTGTGCAGCATCCATGGCCACCATCCGGGACTGATCGAGCAGGCGCTGGAGATTGCGCCCGAAGGCGCCGCCAAGGACTGGCTTGACCGGGCCGCCGACGGCTTCGCGAGGGAGCGGCTATATCTTGTCCGGCTGACGACCGCGGTTGGCCCGATCCCAAGCACTCCGGGTGCTGCCGAGACGCAGGCCACGCTGATTGCCCAACGCCACGCTTTGGAAGTCCTGGCGAAGTCGGAACGGCGCGGCTGTGCCCTCGGCGCAGCCACCGCACTCGTTTCAGACTGGTGGCCGATCCGCCGTCTCCTCGATCGCGCAGCGGCGCGGAGCGGAATCGACGCGCCCGCCCCGTCGCTCCCCGACGAAGCATCGATCCTCGCCGCGGTCGCGGGGGAATGTGACACCCAGGCTAGCGAACGCGCGCTGCGCTTCGGCGGCGAGCAGATGCTGCTTCAGAACCGCGGCCTGTTCGACCTGCTCGAAGCGAGGGCCGCAGCGCGGGAGCGCTGGGAAGCCTGAGCCTCCGTCGCCGCGCGCGGCGACCATCGACTGCCAAGCCAGCGCCCGGCCTCGCCGCTTGCGCCATTCCGCGTGAGCGCGGTATCGTGCCGGAAACGCAGGAGTTCTCCAGTTGCCAATGTGGCGTACCGCGGCCCGTCGCGCGCTCGACGCGATCGCCCTCGCACGGTCCGCCGATGCGCGCGAGTTCCTGAGTGCGTCGCTGCTTCGCGAGTTCAGCTATGCGCACGGACTGGAGAAGAACCTCGGACCGCCCAGGATCTACAACCTCGAGACGACCAATCACTGTCCTTACAAATGCGTGATGTGTCCCCGAACGTACGAGATGACGCGTTCGCTCGGCCACATGGACATCGGCCTGTTCCGGGACATCGTCGATCAGGTCGAGCCCGGATGGCAGAAGAACACCGTCCGCGACACGCCGACGATGCAGCTACTGCACTTCGGCGAGCCGATGGTTTACCCGCATTTCAAGGAATCGGTCGAACACTGCCATCGGCGCGGCTTCAATGTCTATATCTCGACCAATCCATCGGTCTGGACTGAACGGCGGATCGAGGAAATCCTCGAAAGCCAGCTCGACCACCTCTGCGTGATGGTCGACGGCATGGACGACGAAACCTCGATGGCGATCCGCGGACCGGCCGCGAGCTTTGTGCGCGGTGAAAAGAACCTCAAGGAATTGGCGAGGCGCAAGGCCGACCGCGGGCTTTCGAAGCCCAAGATCATCGTCCAGATGATCCGCCAGAAGCGCAACCAGCACCAGTGGGAGCTGTTCCGCAACTATTGGAACGACATCCCGGGGATCGACGGCGCCTATCTCGACTATTTTTCGACGTTCAGCGGCGGCACCGATGCGATCAACACCATCGCTGATGACCTGGCGCAGTTCGATTCCGACCAGGCGGACGAGCTGGCGCGGCGCCACTATCTCGCGGAATTCCCCTGCGCCTACCCGTGGCACAGCGTCAGCGTCACCTGGCAGGGCAAAGTCGTACCCTGCTGCCGCGACGTCAACGAAGCCGTGGTCCTTGGCGACCTGCGCAAAGACACTCTGAAAAAGATCTGGAACGACGAGCCGATCCGGGCGCTGCGGCGCGAGTTCACGACCCGCAAGGTCGCCACTCCGCTGTGCGCATCCTGTACCGAGAACAGCCTCGAGATCGGCTTGCCGAAACATTATCCGGCCACCGCCGTCATCAAAATGCGCAACGCGCTCACGCCGGCTCCGGTGGAGCAACCGTGACCACGGTGTTCCGGATGAGCGTGCCGGTCACGCTCGAAGTCCCGCAGCAAATGGCGATACCGACCCAGGAGGTCCTTGCCGGCGAATATGATTGCGGCCTGTGCGGCGAACGGCTGACCGTCGCGGACATCGGCGCCAACATCGGCGCCTTTTCAATCTGGGCGAGCGCCCGCTGGCCGGGCAGCAGCATCACCGCCTATGAGCCGCATCCGGAAACGTTCGCGATGCTCCAGCGCAATCTGGCGCCGTTCGCGGGCATCAGCACGGTCAATGCCGCAATCTATCCTAGCAGCGACGAGCGAATTTCCTTCTTCGCCCGCTATCCCGGCGACGGCGAGGCCGGAGTAGTCGGATGTAGCCGGGACACGTTCAGCCAAATCCCGGACAAGCAGAGTTTCGACGTGCCGGTGATCCACCCGGCCAAGATCCCAAGCACGGACGTCGTCAAGATCGACGCTGAAGGCTCGGAAGCAGAGATTCTTCGCCACATGGACCTGTCGGGAACGTCACTGGTCCTGCTCGAATTCCAGAACGATTCAAACCGCGCAGCGATCAAGCAGCTGCTGGAACCTAATTTCGACTTGCTGCTCGAGGAGGAATTCCGCTGGGATCCGCTCCTCGCCTACGGTTACAACGAAAGCCTGGCCGGAGACCATTACGGCCACCTGTTCTTCGCCTCGAAGACGGGGTGCAAGCTTAGCTATCCGAAAAGCGACAAGCGCCCGCGAGCGAGCTGGCGGTTCATCGCCTCCGAGATCGCCCACAAGCTCAGGGGAGACTGAGGCGCGATGACGTGCTCAGCCAGTCCCCCGGACTGGCCTGCGCTCATCATTCGTCCCGGTAGGCGAGCTCGAAATTGCCCCAGCGGCGGCCGTTAAACCACACCGGGACGAACACGTTCTTGACCGGGATATATTTGTCGCCGAGCTCCATCCGGTAGGTAGCGAGCATCGCCGGCTTGTTCGAGTTGATCGCGTTGCGGGTCGTCTCGTCCATGAAGATGCGCTTGTTGCGGCAATTGGCGTCGTTCCACACCGGATCCGGTCCCGGCTTCTGGCAGCGCTCCGACAGGTGGGTCGGAAGATATCCGTTCACGTCGGTGATCGCCGAGCCGATGATTCGGCTGTCGGTCGCCTTGAAGCGGTCGAGGATGGGCCGGATGTGTTTGTCGGCGAAATCGCAGAAGCCTGTGTCGTATTGGGCCGGGTTGCTGCCCTCGATAAGCTTGTAGTTACGATCGAAGACATCGCTTTCGCTGACTTCGCCGGCGGCGATTCCGCGCTCGACCTCGGCCTGGATGGCTCGCATCGCGTCCTGTGCCTTGAGGATGAACGGCGTGTCGTCGATCTCGGCGCCGGAATTGGCGAGCGTGTCGAGCATCGTGTTCGACAGGTGCTCGAGGTGGTTGAGCCGTTCCTTGGCGGAGACCAGTTCCTGGCCGTTGTCGCGCGCATCGCCGGCGAAGTCGGTCAGCCCCGCCTTCACCCGGTCGACGCTGGTCTGGATCATGCTGGTGGAATGGGCGATGCCCTCCGTCTGGCGGTCGACCATGGCGACGATCTCGCTGACTTCGCGCACGGTGTCGCTGATCTGGCCAAAGCCCTTCTGCGCCTCGCGGCTGCGATCGACCCCCGTCTTGATTTCCGAGGTGACGGCGCCGGCCTCCCGGGTCAGCTCGCCGATCGTCTCCGCGATCTGGCTAGTCGCTGCGCGCGTGTCGTGCGCCAGCTTCTTCACCTCCGCGGCGACGACAGCAAAGCTGCGGCCGGCGTCACCCGCACGCGCCGCCTCGATGGTCGCGTTCAACGCGAGCATGTTGGTCTTGCGTGCAATGGCTTCGATGGTCGAGGAAACGGTCTGGACCTGGGCCATCGCCGAAGCGAAGCCCGCCATTCGCTCGCCCAGCTGGACAACGAGCTCGGTCAGGCCCTTGAAGCCGCCGATCGTGTCCTCGATCGCGGTTCGGCCGGCGTCGAGCTTGGCCTTAGCCTGCTCGGCGAGAAGCCGCGCCTCGTCGGTGGAATCGGAGACTCGGCCCTGGTCGGCGAGAAGGCGGGTCGTCACCTCCTCGAGCTGGTCGAGCATCTTCAGGTTCTCGCTGATTCGCCCGGCGACCCCTGACACGTAGCCGGCGACATCGCTGCATTCGATCGACAAGGACCCGCAATCGCGCGCGACCGCGCGGATCGCGTTCTCGGTAACTTCCTCGATGCCCTGTGTGGCCATGGCCAAGCCCGCTCCCCGAAATGCTTGGGAGCGGCATACGGGCAATGTCCTACGTCTTGGTTAACCACGGCGCCCCGCAAAGGCACGGCAGAAAGGCTGCCGCTACTCCGCCGCCACGGCCTCATATTCCTGCGCAGCGAGGTATTTTTCGGCGTCCAGGGCAGCCATGCAGCCGGTGCCCGCGGCGGTCACTGCCTGGCGGTAGATTTTGTCCATGACGTCGCCGCAGGCGAAGACGCCTTCGACGCTCGTCCTTGTCGTGCCTGGCGCGACCTTGATGTAGCCGTCTTCGTCCAGCTCGAGCTTGCCAGCGAACAGCTCGGTTGCGGGGCTGTGGCCGATGGCGACGAAGGCGCCTTCGACGTCGAGCCGGCTGACCTCGCCGGTGCGCTTGTTGCGCAGGTCGAGGCCGACGAGAGCCTCGGGATCACCGCCAGCGACGAACTCGACGACTTCGCTGTCCCAGATGACCTCGATCTTCTCGTTGGCGAACAGCCGGTCCTGGAGGATCTTCTCGGCTCGCAACGAATCGCGGCGGTGGATCAGCGTAACGTCGTGACTATGGTTGGTCATGTACAGCGCTTCCTCGACCGCGGTATTGCCGCCACCGATCACCGCGACCTTCT
>DATAKH010000023.1:0-8618 GCA_036261735.1 Sphingomicrobium sp. | reverse complement strand
GAGCGTAGCCCGCAAGCGCGACTATCTCGCCGGCTTTCTCGCGGGCGAGACTGAGCCCGGGCCGGCCACGGCCGGCAACGAGGAATTGAAGGACCGGATCGTCGAGGCACTGAAGTCGATTTACGACCCCGAAATCCCTGTGGACATCTACGAGCTCGGGCTGATCTACGACGTCGAGATCACGGAGGACGGCGATGCCGTCGTGACCATGACACTGACAACGCCCCACTGCCCCGTCGCGGAATCGCTTCCCAATGAGGTGGAGCTTCGGGTGCTGTCGGTCCCCGGAGTGCGCGATGCCGAGGTCAAGCTGGTCTGGGACCCGCCGTGGGACCCGTCCAAGATGAGCGACGAGGCGCGCCTCGAATTGGGAATGCTATGAACAAGGAAACCAAGGTCCGAGCCCGCCCGGCTGCAATCACGCTCACCGATGGCGCCAACGCGCGCATCGCCGAGCTGATGGGCCGCGCACCCGAGGGCACGATCGGCGTAAAGCTGTCGACTCCGCGCCGCGGCTGCTCCGGCCTCGCTTATTCGGTCGATTACGTCAGCGAGGAAAACCCGCTCGACGAGAAGATCGAGACCCCGGGCGGCACCTTCTACGTCGACGGCGCGTCCGTGCTTTATCTTGTCGGATCGATCATGGACTGGCGCGAGGACGATTTTGCCGCCGGCTTCGTGTTCGACAATCCCAACGCCACCGGCTCGTGCGGCTGCGGCGAGAGCTTCACGGTCTGATCTCGAAACCGGCCGCTCTTCCTGCTAGTTAAGCCGGCGAGGAGGAAGCAATGCGTTTCTTCATTCTCGCCGCCATCGCCTTGTTCCCGGCGACATCGACCGTCGCTCAACGGCCGGCGACTCCAAAAGCGCTCGAAGACCTCGGACTCGTCCGCAGCCATTGCCCGCCGACCGCAGCGCAGCAGGTCGCGAGGCAGATCCGGCAAGGTCGGTCGCCGCTGTTTCATCGCCTCGTCCCTCTTCCCCCGGCAACGGCTTATCAGGCTGTCGTGCGGGAAATTGACGGTTGCGAAGTGCCGTTGACCGTCATCGAATACCGGACCGGCCGCCGGCCATAGCCCGGCTTCGCTGGCGGCCCGGCATGTGGTAGGCAATAGCCGCCACACATCCGACGGGGGATCGGTATGTCTCGCACGCTCACGCTCCTGTTCGCGATTGTCAGCTACGCGATCTTTTTCGCGACCTTTCTCTACCTGATCGTCTTCGTCGGGGACCTGCAACTCGGGGCAGTGTCTCAAAGGACGGTCGACTCGCCGTCCTCGACCCTGTCCGTCTGGGCGGCCGCCGTGGTGAATGTCGCACTGATCGCGCTGTTCGGGCTTCAGCACAGCGTCATGGCTCGCCAGGGATTCAAGCGCGCGTGGACGAAGATCGTGCCGAAGCCGGTCGAGCGCAGCATCTACGTGCTGGCCGCCAGTGCGGTGCTAATTATCATGTTCCGTTTCTGGCAACCGCTGTCTGCAGTCGTCTGGGATGTCACGGGCAGCGCGGCCGCAATGCCGCTGTGGGCGCTGTTCTGGATCGGCTGGGGAACGGTGCTTCTGAGCACCTTCCTGATCAACCATTTCGAGCTATTCGGATTGCAGCAGGCCTGGATGAACATGAGTGGCCGCGAAGCGCCGCCCCCCACATTCAGGACTCCGCTGCTTTACCGGCTGGTTCGCCACCCCCTCTACCTGGGCTTCTTCCTGGCGTTCTGGGCGACCCCGCAAATGACTGCCGGCCACCTCCTTCTGGCGGCCGGGATGTCCGTCTACATGCTCATCGCCATCCGTTACGAGGAGCGCGACCTGGTCGCCATCCATGGCCGGGATTACGAGGAATATCGCGGCCGCGTGGGAATGCTGATCCCGCGGCTCAGAAACCGAGGGTGAAGCGGATTGCCGCGCCATAGTCGTTGTCGGCGCTAGCGACATGCCCAGGCTGCCGGCGCATGAACACATTGCCGCCGAGCCAGCCGCTTCCGTTCCACAAGCTCGAGCCGTAGCTGAGCTCGGCATCGATTTCGCGGCCGCTGGGCGTCAGCGAATAGGTCGTCCAGCTGCTCGTCGCCGTCTCGGTCGCATAATCGTACGAGGTCGGGAGAAGCATCCCCAGGCCTCCGCTGGAGACCCGCAACGGCTGCGCGACGCGAAAGCCGATGCGGTCGCTGTCGTTGAACAGCCGAGTCTTCTGGATGTCGAAAGCATAGGCTTCCGTCTGCAGCTTTCCGCCGGCGAAGCCGGTCCAGCCGTGGCGGCCCATGACCGCTGCACTGAACCCGCCGCCGAGCTGGCGGCGAGCCTCGACGTCGAGGAACAGGCTGTTTGCGCCGCCGCCCCCGAATGCATTGCCCATCCGGCCGCCGAGCAGCGTCTGCTTCTCGTCGAGCCGGCTGAGCCCTGCCGAAACCCACGTCTTCCCGATCGTTTTGTCGATCGCGAGGCTCTGCCATCGATAAGGGGAATCGGTCGCGGTCGTGGGGACTTCCGTCCACACTGACCCGCTTTCGCCCGACACCGTCACTGCGACCGGGCCAAGGTTGCGCCGGACGGCGACACTACCCTCGCGTTGCGCAGCGAAGCCGGGATCGCCGGCAATGTCCTTGGCGATCAGGAAGGCGCCGGACTGCGCTCCGGAAAGGCGGCGCTCCATCGCTTTGGCTCCCTCCGCAAAGCCGAAGGCGGCGGCGGTATCCTTGTCTAGCCGGGCGATTGCGGAGCCCGCGATCAGCCGCGACTTGCGAGCATCCTCGGGTCCGATTCCGAGCCTCTCGAGAGCGAAGCCCTGCGAATTGTCGCGACGCTCCGACACCGTCATTGCGATCGTCAACGGTCCCGCCGACGCGCTGCTCACTCGGACGTTGCTCTGAATTGCTTGCCTCAGCGGGTGGGACGCTTCGGCCTGGCGGAGCGTCTTCGCCAGATCCAGTGCGAAGGCGCGGTCGTAGCCGTCCAGGATGATGGCGCCGAGCGCTTGACCCGTGTTCGCGTCGCCGGACGCCGCGGGCAAGTCCCCATTGCCGCTGGTGCTGACGGCAGTCCCGCTGTCGGCCATGCTGGTCGTGCCGATCGGCTGGAAGGCCGCGGCGAGATTGAGGCGGCCGCGGCCGTAGATGCTATCGACGCCCTTGTTCCCCAGGTCGTCTGCCGACTTGAACAGGATTTCGATGATCTCGCTGCCGCTAAGATGCGGAAACGCCTGCGCCAGCAGGGCGGCTGCGCCCGATATGGTGGGCGCCGAAAAGCTCGTTCCCGACCAGAGATACTGCGCGCCCGTATTGTCCGGCGCCCGGTCGCGGTAACCAAGCGCTGTCAGGTACCATTGGGCGCCCGATCCCGCCCTGTTCGAAAAGCTCGAGATCGTGTTGATATTGATGCCGCCGGTTCCATTGTCGACCCCAACCGATCCGGCAATGATCACCGCGCCGGGGAATCGCTGCGCTGGCGTCAGCGCGAACGGATCCGGATTATCGCGTTTCACCGGATCCTCACCGTCATTTCCCGCCGAAATGACAATGACAA
The DNA here is from genome assembly GCA_036261735.1 of Sphingomicrobium sp. GTDB lineage: Bacteria > Pseudomonadota > Alphaproteobacteria > Sphingomonadales > Sphingomonadaceae > Sphingomicrobium. The sequence continues at coordinate 5,097 of DATAKH010000023.1, read as the reverse complement.
TCCCCTTGTCCACGGCCCGCTGGAATGCCGACAACAATGCCGGGCTCGGCGCCGATCCGCCAAGCGAGAGATTGATCACCTTGGCGCCCGCTGCCCGCGCCGCATCGACTCCCCGGGCGATCGCATCATCGAAAAATTCGCAGCCGTCCTCGCTGGCGCAGGTGCCTGGCTTGTCGGCACGAAGCGAAACGATCGTCGCGTCGAATGCAACGCCCATCGTGTCGGCGCCATTGCGGCCGGCGGCGGCAACGGCCGAGACTGCGGTTCCGTGCCCGTCTTCATCGCTGGCGCCGCGATTGCCGCCGGCGACGTCGCCGCTGGCCGGGTCGATCCTGCCCTTGAATTCGGCGAGGTTGGGATTGATGCCGGAGTCGACGATGCCGATCTTGACGCCCTTGCCCGTCGCTCCTCGATCGTAGGCTTCGATCGCGTTCGCGGCGACCGCATAGTTGGACCTTCGATACTCGGTCGTATCGTAATTGGTGCCAGTTGGGGTCGGAGTCGGAGTGGGTGTTGGAGTGGGTGTGGGTGTTGGAGTCGGTGTAGGCGTTGGAGTCGGCGCCGGAGTGAACGGCAACGGCTGCACGCCCGATCCACCGCCGCCGCAGGCAGAGACTGCGAAAGCGAGCGTAATGGCGACCGCGCTGCTCGACAGATAGCGTCTGTTCATTTGCCCCTAACTCCCGCTCAACATCTTGAAAATCAAGCACTTCCCCTGTTGCGCTTATCTCCTATCAAAGCTTTCATTTTCCTGAAGGATGGTTAACCGCTAAGGCGCCCGCACGCTCATGGACCCCCGCTTCGCTCACATCCGCGACTGGATTTTCGATCTCGACAACTGCCTTTACCCGGCGTCGACCGAGCTGTTCGCGCTGATCGACGAGCGCATGGGCGCGTACATCCAGCGTCTTCTCGACTGCGACCCGGTTGAAGCCAGGCGGGTGCAGAAGCATCATTTCCACCGCCACGGCACCACGCTTGCGGGTCTGATGAAGGACCATGGCGTCGACCCGGACGATTTCCTCGACGACGTACACTCGATCCCGCTCGATCGCGTGCAGTGCGATGAGCGTCTCGCATCCGCGCTGGAGCGCCTTCCGGGGCGCAAGTTCGTCTTCACCAACGGCGATGCTCCTTATGCTCGCCGAGTTCTTGAAGCGATCGGTGTATACGACCGCTTCGACGACCTTCACGACATCCGGGCCAGCAGTTACAGGCCCAAGCCGGACCCACACGGATACGAGCTGCTCTGTGAGCGCTTCGGGATCGATTCGCGATCCGCGCTTCTCGTCGACGATATGGCGATCAACCTCGCGCCTGCGAAAGCACTGGGAATGACGACGGTCTGGGTCGACAATGGCTCCGAACGCGGTACGCACGGGCTCGGCGATTTCATCGATCACAAAATCGCGCACGTCGGCGAGTGGCTGGAGCAGATCCTCGGGGGAAACAGATGAATTCGGAGCTTCAGCAGGTCGTCGATCGCGCGTGGGACGATCGCGAGTCCATCGGCGCGAATACGCGCGGCGATGTTCGCCAGGCCGTCGACGCCGCCCTGGCCGCGCTCGATTCCGGCGATGTCCGGATCGCCGAAAAGGTTGGCGACGAGTGGGTTGTCCACCAGTGGCTCAAGAAAGCGGTGCTGCTGTCGTTCCGGCTGAATCCGATGGAGATGATCGCAGGCGGCCCTGGTGTTGCTCACTGGTGGGACAAGGTGCCGTCGAAATTCGCCGGCTGGGGCGAAAGGGAGTTCCGGTCGGCCGGATTTCGCGCCGTGCCGGGAGCGATCGTCCGCCACGGCGCCTACATCGCCCCGGGAGCAGTGTTGATGCCGAGCTTCGTCAACATCGGGGCCCGCGTCGGCGAAGGGACGATGGTCGACACCTGGGCCACCGTTGGAAGCTGCGCGCAGATCGGCCGTAATGTGCATATCTCTGGCGGCGCCGGTATCGGGGGAGTGCTCGAACCGCTGCAGGCGGGCCCAGTGGTGATCGAGGACGATTGCTTCATCGGCGCCCGTTCCGAGGTCGCCGAAGGCGTAATCGTCGAACAGGGGGCAGTCTTGTCGATGGGCGTGTTCCTTGGCGCTTCGACCAAGATCGTCGAGAGGGCGACCGGCGAGGTCTATTATGGCCGCGTTCCGGCCTATTCCGTCGTCGTCCCGGGCGCTCTGCCGTCCCAGCATGGCGGACCGTCCCTCGCCTGCGCAGTTATCGTAAAGCGGGTCGACGAGCGCACGCGCTCGAAGACCAGCATCAACGACCTGCTCCGAGACTGACATAAGCCCGCCTTATCGGCGGCGAGCGTGCATTTGTTGGCCGCGGTGCGCGCACGGCGGCTAGATCCAATCTGCCATGAAGCCGCTCGACCGCCAGATGTTTGAACGCAAGGTCGCGGACGCTTCCGGGGCCGTCGACGGCGATGGTCGGCACGTGATTCGCACGCAAATGAACCGTTCCGACTGGGCGATCCTCGTCGCCCTCGCCTTGATCTGGGGCGCGGCCTTCTTCTTCATCAGCGTCGCCGTCCACGCCATCGCGCCGCTCACCTATGTGTGGCTGAGGTTGTCGATCGCCGCCGCGGGACTGTGGCTGTTCCTGTGGTGGAGCGGGGACCGGATCGCACTTCCGCGAAACGTCTGGGGCTCGATCCTGCTGCTGGCGCTGCTCAACAACGCTATTCCGTTCACGCTCTTCGGCTGGGGCCAGACCCATATCGCCAGCGGCCTTGCGTCCATCCTCAACGCGACGACGCCGATCTGGGGCGTGGTGGTCGCCCATTTGTTCACCCACGACGAGCGGATGAGCCCGCGGAAGATTGCCGGAATCCTGCTCGGATTCGGCGGCGTAGCGACCATGATCGGCCCGTCGCTGCTCTCTAATCTCGGCAACTCGGCGCTCGCTCAGATCGCCTGCGTCGCTGCTTCACTCAGTTATGCGCTCGCCGCCGTCTGGGCTCGCCGATTCAGGCGAATGGGCCTGCCGCCAATGGCGGTCACTACCGGCCAGCTAACCGCAGGTGCGGCGATCATGCTGCCCATCGCGCTGGTCGTCGACCAGCCGTGGACGGCGCCCTTCCCCGGCTTTGGCCCGCTCGCCGCGCTTTCGGCGCTGGCGCTGCTATGCACCGGCTTTGCCTACGTCCTCTACTTCCGGCTGATCGATTCGGCAGGCGCGACAAACGCGCTGCTGGTGACTTTGCTGGTGCCGCCGACCGCGATCCTGCTCGGCGCGCTGTTCCTTTCCGAAGCGCTCGCTCCGCAGGATTTCCTCGGGCTGCTTCTCATCGCACTCGGCCTCGCGGCGATCGACGGGCGGCTGCTCAGCGCGTTGCGCCCTGCCCGGCTTCGGCGAGCAGCTTAGCCGCCTCGTCGCTGGTCCAGTCGAGCTCGCCGACATAGCGCCAGATCTCGCGTCCCGACGAATCGTAATAGACGGTGGTCGGCATCACCTGCACTCCAAGCCCGGCCGACAAGGCCATGTTGGGGTCGCGCCAGGATTCGAGATTGCCGATGCCATGGCTCTCCAGAAACGCGTCGACCGAAGTGCGCCCGCCTATATCCTCGGACACCAGGACGATCCTCGGCGCCCCGGGCCGCCGGCTCAAAGCGTCGAGAGTCGGAAGCTCCTTGACGCAGGGCGCGCACCAGCTCGCCCACAGGTTGACCAGCACCGGCCTGCCCGCCGTTTCGGCCATTGTCGCCTGCTCTTCGTCCGGGTTGAAGAGCTTGGAGTCCGGCATGGCCTGGCCCGCGCGACTGCGCTCGACCCCCTTGCTGGGGGATTCGGGTGTCTGGGCGGGCTGGCCGTCGGAGCGGCCCCGGTCGCAGCCGGATACGGAAATTGCGGCCAGCGCGGCGGCGATTGCTAAACGTTTCGGCATGCGGCTGCCGATAGTCAGGGCGAGCATCACGCACAACCGGCTGGAAGAAGAATGCACGAGCCGCTACGCGAAGGTACCGTGACACACTCGCTTCCGCTTCGAATTGCGATCTGCGCCGGACTTCTCGGCCCTTCCGCGTGCGGCAACATGGGCGACCTCGAGCCGGCCCCCGGAAGGTCGTTGCCGGTGAAACCGCTGATGGCGCGAGCAACGCCAACTCCCGAACAGCTGCTCACCCCGCCGGCTTACGCCAATCCCGACCGAATCGATGAGTTGATGAAGAGATCCGCGCCGCGCCAGGCCGACCGCTTCGACCTGCCGCCGCCTAGCGGTGAGGCGCCGACCGTTCCGATTGAGGAACTCGACGAGGAACAGACCGACCAGATCGGCCCGGTGACCCCACAGTGAAGAAGGTCCGAAAAGCGATATTCCCCGTCGCCGGCTTGGGCACGCGGCTGCTTCCCGCAACCAAGTCGATCCCGAAGGAAATGCTGACGATCGTCGATCGGCCGTTGATCCAATATGCAGTCGACGAGGCCCGGGAAGCGGGGATCGATCAGATGATCTTCGTCACGGGGCGCGGGAAATCCAGCCTTGTCGACTATTTCGATTCCGCCTTCGAGCTCGAGGCGGTGATGCGCGAAAAGGGCAAGAGCCTCGAGGTGCTCGAGCCTTCACGGGCCAGGTTCGGCGAGGTCGTCACGGTACGGCAGCAGGAGCCGCTCGGCCTCGGTCACGCGGTCTGGTGCGCTCGCGACATCGTCGGCGACGAACCTTTCGCGGTGCTGCTTCCCGACGAGCTCATGCTCGGGAAACCGAACTGTCTCGCACAGCTGGTTTCCGCTTACGAACGGGTCGGGGGCAATGTCGTCGCGGCGCTGGAGGTAGCGGACAGCGAGACCCACAAATATGGAGTCATCGACCCGGGTCCGAGCGACGGGCGGCTGACCGAGATCAAGGGGATGGTCGAAAAGCCGAAGCCCGGTACGGCACCGTCGAACCTGATGCTTCCCGGCCGCTACATACTCCAGCCCGAAGTGATGCGGCAGCTCGATACCCAGGAGCGGGGAGCAGGCGGCGAAATCCAGCTGACCGACGCGATGGCGCGGCTGGTCGGCAAGCAGCCGTTCAATGCCTGGACTTTCGAGGGAGCGCGCCACGATTGCGGAAGCGCGGCCGGTTTCGTGATGGCCAATATCGCGGCGGCGCTTGGTC
>DATAKH010000007.1:0-6745 GCA_036261735.1 Sphingomicrobium sp. | reverse complement strand
GAAACCGGCCAGAATGCCCAGCCAGTAATTGCCGAACCAGAAATAGAAGAAGGCGAGCAGGCACAGCACCGCGCCGACGCCGGTAATCGCGTTCGGAGTCACGCCCGCCTCCGCCGCCCAGCGGGTGAGGTAAAAGGCCGGCTTGCGCCACAAATAGAGGGTCAGCGCGTCGGTGACGCCTTTGTAAGACGCGTCATAGGCGGCGCGTTCGACCTCGTCCGCGGTGTCGGGGCGAAGCGGGAGGACGAACGGCCGTTCGCGCTTCCTAAGCTCGTCGTACGTAACTTCGGCGGTCGCGGCGTCGATCGGCTCGAGGCCGTGCAGCGAGCCGCCCTCGCCGGCAATGGCCTGCTCGACCGATTCGCGGGAATGGCCGACCGGCAAGTGTGCGAGGACCGGAACGCCGTCGAGCTGAAGGATGCTGCCCGGGCGGTCGCGGACCAGCTTCAGCCAGGCCGGGTCCCAGGCATAGTCGAGGTTGGCGAGCACCGATGCACGTCCAGGCGGCACCGATCGCTCGACTTCGAAGCCGGCATTGGCTGCGAGGCGGCAGGCGCGCTCGTCCGCCTTCAGGCCGAATATCCTGACCGGATTCGTGCCGACGGGAATGAAAACGGGGCGATTGTGTTCAACCATTTGGCCGGTTCTTAGGGTCGCGAACGGCGGCATGAAAGTGGGTCCTGCTCACCGCGCTTGCTGGACGCGACGATTTCGCGCACTCTTCCGCCGCACATGGAGAGCGATCCGCCACAGGGGGCCGAGGGGGACGGGGCGACCTACCGCATGACGGGGGCGATCACCATCTCGCGAGCCGCAAGCACTGCGCGTGAAATCGACGCGGAGCCGGACCCTTTGACCATCGACCTCAGCGAGGTCAGCCGGATGGACACGGTCGGCGCCTGGATTGTCTATCGCACCACCCGCGACCGCAACGCGAAGGTCGTCGGCGCCAGCCCGGAAGCGAAAAGCCTTCTTGAGCAGGTTGCCGAAGCCGACAAGCCCGCCAAGGTCCACCCCGAAGAAGCCGGCGGCTTTCTTCGTGTCCTTCGCGAACTCGGCGAGTGGGTTGCGGACGTCGGGGTGACTTTGGTCGGCCTGCTCGGCTTCTTCGGGGCGACACTGGTCGGCTTTGCCAACCTGATCAAGCGCCCCAAAAGATTTCGGCTCAATGCCGTCGTCCAGCGGTTCGACGTGGTTGGTGTGCGGGCGCTCGGGATCATCGGGCTGATGAGCTTTTTGATCGGGATCGTGATCGCCCAGCAGGGGGCGGTCCAGCTGCAGCAGTTCGGCGCGGAAGTCTATACGATCAACCTGATTGGCCGGATCACCGTCCGCGAGCTCGGTACGCTGATGACCGCGATCATGGTCGCCGGCCGCTCCGGATCGGCCTTCGCTGCCCAGCTCGGGACGATGAAGATTACCGAGGAGATCGACGCGATGCGGACGATCGGAGTTTCGCCGATCGAGGCTCTGGTAATCCCGCGATTGATCTCGGCCGTGGTGATGATGCCGCTGCTCGCCTTCTGGGCGATGTTCACGTCCCTCATCGGCGGTGGGATATTCGTCTGGCTCGTGCTCGGAATTCCGCCGTTGACCTACATCCAGCGGCTCCAGGAAGTGATTCCTCTTACGGACCTGTGGATCGGTCTCATCAAGGCGCCGGTGTTCGGCTTCATCATCGCCCTCGCCGGCTGCTTCCAGGGAATGCTCGTCGAAAGCAATTCCGAAGAGGTCGGCCAACGCACCACCACCGCCGTCGTCCAGTCGATCTTCCTGGTGATCGTGCTCGATGCCGTTTTCGCCGTCTTCTTCAGCTCGATAGGCTGGAAATGACCGCGCCGAAGGACTGCGATCCGATCATCACCGTTCGGGGCCTGAGCAATGCCTTTGGCGAGCAGGTCATCCACGAGGATCTCGAGCTTACGGTGTGCCGGGGCGAAATTCTCGGCGTCGTCGGCGGATCGGGAACCGGCAAGTCGGTGCTCATGCGGTCTATCATCGGCCTCCAGAAACCTGCGGCGGGCGAAGTCGAGGTTCTCGGCGAAAACATGATCGACCGCGACGAGGATGAAGCCAAGAACATCCGCCGGCGCTGGGGAATCCTGTTCCAGAACGGCGCCCTGTTCTCGACCTTGACGGTGGCAGAGAATGTCGAAGTGCCGATCCGCGAATATTTCCCGTACATCAAGCAGCAGCTTCTCGACGAGATCGCGTCCTACAAGATCGCGATGAGCGGGTTGCCGGCCGAAGCAGGCCCGAAATTCCCGTCGGAGCTGTCGGGCGGGATGGTCAAGCGCGCCGGCCTTGCCCGCGCTCTCGCGCTCGATCCCGAATTATTGTTCCTCGACGAGCCGACCGCTGGCCTCGACCCGATCGCCGCCGCCGCCTTCGACGAGCTGATCCGCTCGCTGCAAAAGAAATTGGACCTGACCGTGTTCCTGATCACGCATGATCTCGACACGCTCTACGCCATCTGCGACCGTGTCGCGGTGCTTGCAGACAAGAAAGTGATAGCAGTCGCAACGATTCCGGAACTATTGGCTTTGGATCATCCCTGGATCCAGGAGTATTTCAACGGGCCGCGTGGACGAGCAGCGGCGGACACGGCCGAGGAGCACGCGGAAGCCTGATGGAAACCCGTTCGAACTATATCCTGGTCGGCGCAGTGACGCTTGCGATGCTCGCCGGCCTGTTGATCTTCACCGTCTGGCTGGCAGGTCTCTCGAACAAGGAGACCAAATGCTACGACATTTACTTCACGCAGGGCGTCGGAGGCCTGAACAAGGGCTCGAACGTCAATTTCTCGGGAGTCCCGGTCGGCCAGATCACCAAGATCTCGCTTCTCCCTGACCGTCCCGAGTTCATTTGGGTCAGGATCGAAGTCGCCAACGATACGCCGGTCCTGCAGGGCACGACCGCCGAGATTCACGGAGTCGGCTTTACCGGAGTCAGCGAAATCCAGCTTGCCGGGGCCACCCGCGGAGCCCGGCCGCTCGAGCAGCAGGGGCCGCAGGGCTGCCCCGTCATCCCGTCGAGCACCAGCGGGCTCGGCGCGCTTCTCAACAGCGCGCCGGAGCTGATGGAGCGGATCCAGCGCCTGACAGAGCGGCTGACGGAGCTGCTTTCCGACAAGAACCAGAATGCAATTTCGGACATCCTGGAGAATGTCGACCGCACCACCAAGGTCCTCGCCGACCGCGCTCCCGAGCTGGCGGATGCTATCAGCGACACCCGCGTAGCGGTTCGCAACGCCGGCATCGCCGCCGAGCGCGTCGGTGCGCTTGCCGACAACACCAACCGGCTCGTGGTCGAACAGGGCCAGCCCGCCGCCGAGGATTTGCGCAAGGCGATCGCTTCAGTCCAGGCGGCAGCGGAAAACCTCGACGCGATGGTCGGTGACGCCCGGCCCGGAGTCCAGAATTTCAGCAAGTCGACACTGCCCGAGCTCAACCGGCTCGTGCGCGACCTTCGCGAGCTGACCCAGTCACTGAACGGCGTCGCGCAGCGCGTCGAGCAGGGCGGGATCGGCGGCGCTCTCGGGCCGGAGAAGCTGCCCGACTATAAACCGGGGAAGACAAAATGAGAGCGTTCGTGCGTGGCGTCACCGCAGTGGCATTGGCAGCCTCCCTCGCCGGCTGTTCGCTCGGCAGCCTGCTCGGCGGCGGCGGCAAGCCACCCGCGTACCTCTACACGTTGACCTCGGAAGCGCCTCCCGCGGCGGCGGCTCGATCCGCAGCCGTCGGCCAGACGGTGACGGTGCGAACGCCCGTCATCCCCAAGGAGCTGAGGACGACTCGCGTACCGGTCCAGGTTAACCCGACCGTCATCCAATATGTGACGGACCTGCAATGGGTCGACACGCCGGACAAGCTGTTCCAGTCGCTGGTCGAGGAAACCGTGCGGAGGACGACCAACCGGGTCGTGCTCGACCCGAACCAGTCGGCGCTCGACCCCGGCCTTGTCGTGACGGGCGAGCTCAACCGCTTCGGCTATGACGCGCAGACGCACATGGTCGTTGTCCAGTACGATGCGTCGCTCGCCACGCAGGGCGGCACCCACGTCGAGACCCGCCGCTTCGAAGCCTCGCTCCCCGCCGACGGAACCGCCGGCACGGTCGGCCCGGTGCTCAACCAGGCGGCCAACCAGGTGGCGATGCAGGTCGCCCAGTGGATCGGCGGCTAGCCTACGCCAGGCTCTTGCTGACCTGCTCGTAGAGGTCTTTCGACAGTCCTTGCGTTGCAAGCATCCGCTCAAGCTCAGCGCGCATCAGCCTTTTGCGCTTCTCGTCGAACCGCCGCCAGCGGCCGAACGGGGTCACCAGCCGTGCCGCCACCTGCGGGTTAAGCTTGTCGGCCGTCAGGATGAGGTCGGCGAGGAAGCGGTAACCGCCGCCGGATGCGTCGTGGAACGCCCATTGGTTCATCCCGAACACAGAGCCGACCGACCGCAGCCGGTTGGGGTTGGCCGGGTTGAACTTGGGATGGCGGGCGAGCGCTTCGACCTGCTCGACGGTATCGGGCCGCTGCGCCGCCGCCTGGACGGAAAACCATTTGTCGATGACCAACGGATCGTCCTCGTAACGCTCGTAGAAGTCCTTCAGCGCCTGCTCGCGCTCCGGCGCGTCGAGCGACGCAAGCACCATCAGCGCGCCCTGGCGGTCGGTCATGTTGTCGGCCGAATCGACCTGCGCCTTGGCGAGCCTCGCGCCCTTTGCGGCGTCGCCGGCGGCAAGCAATCCGAGCGCGACGGCGCGCAGCCGCCGGGCGCCCTTGGCTTCGGCGCCGAGGTCATAGCCTGACGCGCCCCCTCCGCGCTGTGCATTCGCAAGTTTTCCCTCAAGCTCGGTTCCGATGACGGTCCTGAGCCGGTCTCGGGCGGAATGGATGGCGTCCGGGTCGACCATTTCCATTCTGTCGCCGATCATGCTCTCGTTGGGCACCAGGATCGCCTCGGCCTTGAACGCCGGGTCGAGCCGGTTTGAACGAAGCGTGTCGCCGATGGCGCGAATCACCGGCGCCGGGTCGACCGCTTCGCCTCTCGCGGTCGCCGTCAGCCAGCGCAGCATCAGCTCCTGCATCGCCTCGTAGCGCGCGAACGGATCCGTGTCGCTGGCGGCAAGCTTCTCCAGCTCGCCCTCCTTGCGCTCGACATCGATGACGATCGGCGCCGAGAAGTCCCGATTAATCGAAAGCAGCGCAGCCTCTCCAATTCCCTCGAACTCCACAGTCTTTTCCGATGTGTCGAGCAGGACCAGCCGCTCCGGAGCGATCTCGGCTCCGCTACTCTCCCCGATCAGCGCCGCCTTCAGCGGAATCGCCATCGGCTTCTTAACGGGCTGTCCAGGGGTCGGCGGAATGCTTTGGCTGAGGTGGAGAATGGCGCGTTCGCCATCCTGCTCCAGCCGGGCCGAAACCTTGGGCGTGCCGGCCTGCGAATACCACAGCTTAAAGTGCGTGAGGTCGACGCCGCTCGCGTCCTCCAGCGCCTTGACGAAATCGTCGCAGGTCGCCGCCTCCCCGTCGTGGCGCTCGAAATAGAGATCGGTCCCGGCGCGGAAATTCTCCTCGCCCAGCAGAGTTTTCATCATCCGGATCAGCTCGGCGCCCTTGTTGTAGACGGTCGCCGTGTAGAAGTTCGAAATCTCGATATAGCTGTCGGGCCGCACCGGGTGGGCAAGCGGGCCTGAATCCTCGGGGAACTGGATTGCCCGAAGCTCGCGCACGTCGTCGATGCGCTTGACCGCCCGACTTCCGATGTCGGCGGAAAAGCTCTGGTCACGGAAGACGGTGAAGCCTTCCTTCAAACTGAGCTGGAACCAGTCGCGGCAGGTGACCCTGTCGCCCGACCAATTGTGGAAATATTCGTGCGCGACGACCCGCGCGATATTGTCGAAGTCGCGGTCCGTGGCGGTGTCGGGATCGGCGAGAACGTAGGCCGAGTTGAAGATGTTGAGGCCCTTGTTCTCCATCGCGCCCATGTTGAAGTCGGACACGGCAACGATGTTGAACAGGTCGAGGTCGTATTCGCGCCCGTAGACCTCCTCGTCCCATTGCATTGCCTGCTTGAGGCTCTCCATCGCATGGGCGGTCTTCGGCAAATCCGCCTCCCGCACCCAGACGGCTAGGTCGACCTTGCGCCCGGACATGGTGGTGAAGCTGTCACGGTTCGCCTTTAGGTCGCCGGCGACCAGCGCGAACAAATAGGAGGGCTTAGGGAACGGGTCCTCCCACTCGGCCCAGTGGCGCCCGTCACCGGAATCGCCCTCCGCAACCGGGTTGCCGTTGGTCAGCAGGATCGGGAACTTGGCGCGGTCCGCCTCCATCCGCACCCGATATTTGCTCAGCACGTCGGGTCGGTCGGGGAAGAAGGTGATCCGGCGGAAGCCCTCCGCCTCGCACTGCGTGCACAGCATCCCGCCCGACGCGTAGAGGCCCATCAGCTTGGTGTTGGCGGCCGGGTGGATTTCCACTTCCGTCTCGACGGTGGCGCGGTCGTTGGGCAGCTCGACGACCAGCCTGGCGCCGTCCATCCGCCACTCGCAGTCCGAGCCATCCAATTTGACGCTCAGCGGTTCGAGATCGTCGCCGTCGAGCCGGAGCGGCCGGTCGTGATCCCCATTGCGTTCGACCGATAGCGTGGCGCGTACCCGCGTCGCTTTGGGGTCAAGGTCGAACTTCAGCTCGATCGCGGGGACCAGCCAGTCCGGCGGACGATAGTCCTCGCGCCGGATTTCGACATGCTTCGG
>DATAKH010000128.1:0-10153 GCA_036261735.1 Sphingomicrobium sp. | reverse complement strand
CGGTAAGTCGTCGCCCACGCACCTGACCGCTTGCCCTCGCGCGCATAATCGTCGCGGTAGAACAGCCCGACCTGCTCGCCGGTCTTCGTGTTCGTCACCGAATAGACTCGGATGTCGGGATGCCAGGTGGGGACCGTACCGGTAACCTCCTTGAAGCCGAGATCGTAAAGCTGCCCCGCTGCCCAGTAGGACGCGTCGATGATGTTGTTCAGCGAGAAGTAGGGTTTGATCTCCTCCTGGCTGAGGTCGTATTTCTCCTTGCGGACCTTCTCCATGTAAAAGCGATAGTCCCAGGGCTGGATCGTGATCTTGTGGCCGAGCTTGTCGGCCATCGCCTGCTGCTCGGCGACCTCCTCCTTCACCCGCTGCACAGCCGCCGGCCAGACCTTCATCATCAGGTCCATCGCCCGCTCGGGCGTCTTGGCCATCGTGTCCTGCATCCGCCACTCGGCATGGTTGTCGAAGCCGAGCAGCTTGGCGCGATCGGCGCGAATCTTGACGATCTTGGCGATGATTTCGTTGGTATCGTTCTTGCCGCCATTGTCGCCACGATTGACGAACGCCCGCCAAACCTTTTCGCGCAGGGCCCGGTCGTCGGCGTAGGTCAGCAGCGGGTCCACTGCAGAGCGCGTGTTCTTGATCGCGAAGCTGCCGGCAGGCTTGCCCTGCGCCTTGGCGGCGGAGGCATAGGCGGCCTTCATGTCGGACGGGACGCCCTTCAGCTGCGCCTCGGTGACGGTGATGTAAGTGCTCTCGTCGGCAAGCACGCGCTCCGAAAAGGTCGCGAACAGCTCGGCGAGCTGCTGGTTCATCTCGGTGAGCTGCTGCTTCTTCGCCGGATCGAGGTTGGCGCCGCGGCGAACGAAGCTGTCGTAGAGGCGGGTCAGGAGCCGGTCCTGCTTGGCGTCGAGGCCGAGCGAAGCCTTGTTATCGTGAAGAGTCTTCACGCGCTGGAAGAGCTTGGGATTGAGGATGATGTCGTCGTAAGCGGCGGACAGCTTCGGCGACCATTCCTTGTCGAGCGCCTGATATTCGGGGGTCGCCATGTTGCTGGTCATGACCCCGAACACGGACAGCACGCGATCAAGCCGCTCGCCCGCCTTCTCCAGCGCCTCTACGGTATTGGCGAAAGTCGGGGACTGCGGATTGTTGGCGATCGCAAGCACCTCCCGATTCTGCTCGTCGATTCCGAATTGGAGCGCTTCGGGGATCAGCGCCGGGTTGACCTTGTCGAACGGCGGAACACCGTCGTAGGGCCCGGTCCACTCCTTCAGGAGGATGTTGTCCGGCACCGCGACGGCGGCGGCCGGCGGCGCGCCCGCCGGAGACGAACTCGTGCTTGCCTGTGCATCGGCAGCGCCCGCGCCGAGCGCTGCGAGCGCCGATCCAGCCAACATCAGTGCCTTCATGAATCCCCACTCCCGAAAAATATCAGTGAAGCCGCTTAGGAAGCGGCGCAGATCGAACGCAAGTGCGCCTTCGACGAACGACTTGTATCGTTTGCGAACTGAACCTCGGCTTAGCCCGCGGCTCGAAAGTCCATGAAAAGCAGTAGTTTCACGTCGATCGACGCTCCCGCCTCGCGGCGCTTCTGGATGAACTGTGGAATGTCCTCGCGGGCGACGAGGTGGACAATGATGTCCTCATGCTCGGTGCCGCCGCCCTCGCCGATTTTGCGAACTCCGTGGGCGCGGACGAGCGTGAAGCTTTCGGCGATCATTCCCGGCGAGCTGTGGAATTCGCCGAGCACCTCGATCCGCCCGGCGGTGAAGCCAGTTTCCTCCTCAAGCTCCTTGACAGCGGTGTCCTCGACGGTGGCGTTCTTGTCTTCGTCCCCGACAAGCCCGGCGGGAAGCTCAAGGCAGCGGCCCCCGACCGGGACGCGATATTGCTCGACGAGTATGACCTTGCCGCCGTGCTCGGCGAGAATGACGACCGCTTTCGTGCTGTCGGTTCGCGACACATATTCCCAGCGGCCACGCTTCAGGGCGGTGACATATTTGCCTGCCCACATGGTTTCGACCGGGGCGTCATGGTCGTCGATCATAGTTCGATCAGCTTGTCCGGAATCTCGTTGGGGTTATCGGTGCTCTTGGGGAAATGTTCCGCGAGCACGATCCCGATCTGCTGGACCGCGGCGCAAATGCCGTCGCCGGGGCGGCCGTCGCGGACGTCGGCAAGCAGCGCGGCCATCGCCTCGCCCCAGGTTTCGGGAGTTGTAACGTCAGTTATGGCGCTGTCGGCGACGATCTCTGCGCGGTGCTCGGCCATCGACAAATAGATCAGGATTCCGGTTCGGCCGACCGTTCGCCGTTCTGCGGCTGTCTTGAAGATAGTGACGGCGCGGCGTCGGACCCGACGGCTTTTCGTCGCCGACGGGGTGAGGGCCAGCCTTAGTGGCATCCATTTGAGGATCAGGAGCACCGCGGTGAACTTGAGCACTGCGAGGACCATGAGGAAGGTCAGGAGCTCGCTCAGCGTTGGCTCGCCGCGCCAGCCGCCGAAGATGCGGTCGAACCACCAGGTCAGCCAGTCAGGCCGCCACGCGGCCCAGGCAAGGACCAGGATCAGCGTGGCAACCGCCCAGTGGAGCGCCACGTCGTGGTAGGAATCGCTGAGCGGCGCGGCGACCGCGACGATTTCGCCGTCGGTCGCAGATTCCGCGGCGGCAATCGCCTTGCTGACTTTTTCGTGGTCGGTTTGCGTGAGCTCCATCACCATGATCCCGACGCCCCGCCGCCGCCGAACGACCCGCCGCCGCCCGAAAAGCCGCCGAATCCACCTCCGCCGCCGCCCCCCCAGCCGCCACCTCCACCCCAGCCGCCGCGATGGCGAGAGGCGCGGCTTATTTCGTTGAGGCCCCACAACACGACCCACGGGCTAATGCCGCCGCTGCGGTGCTTGCTGCCTCGGTAGCGGCGACCGCCTGCTCGCCGAGCCATCGAAAGCAGTACGAAGCCGATGATCATGAACCAGAATATCAGCGGCAAGGCGCCTCCGCCCGATTGCTCCCGCGTCGCTTCCTGCGCTTCGGCCTTCGCGACAGTCTCGCGAGCCTGGTCGGGCGGGAGGCTCATCTGCTTGAGGATCGAATCGGCGCCGGCCATGATCCCGCCGGCCATGTCGCCTTCGCGAAAGGAAGGCAGGATGTCGTTGCGGATGATCCGGCCGGCGAGAATGTCGGGGAGGAACCCTTCCGCGCCATAGCCGGTTTCGATGCGCACCTTCTTCTCGTTTGGCGCGACGAGCAGGATGACGCCGTCATCCTCCTTTTCCCGGCCGATCGCCCAGTGGCGGCCGAGCCGGTAGCCGTAATCCTCGATGGTGCGGTCCTGGAGGCTGTTGACGGTGGCGACGACGAATTGCCGCCCCGACTGCTGCTCGAGGGCTTCGCTCCTGGCCGTCAGCTCCGCCTCCTGCGCGGGCGAGAGCAGGTTGGCCTGGTCGACAACGCGGCCGGTCAGCTCGGGGAACGTCTGCGCCGAAGCGGGAACCCCGAGCGCAACCAGCGCCAGCCACAAGACGACAATGAAGCGGGACACCTCAGCCAGCGGTATTGAAGTCCACCGTCGGCGCTTCTTCCGCTCCGGCCTCGGCCTCGAACGGCACCTTCGGCTTGGCTCCGTAGAAGATCTTGGCGCCGATCGCGTCCGGGAACGTCCGGATCCGCGTGTTATACTGGCGGACCGCCTCGTTATAGTCGCGGCGCTGGGTGCGGATTCGGTTCTCGGTGCCTTCCAAAGCAACCATGAGGTCAGCGAAACGCTGCTGGCTCTGGAGCTGCGGGTAGCGCTCCATGATGACGGTGCCGAGAAGACTTCGCGCGCTCGAAAGCCCGGCCTGCGCCTGGTTGTAGGCCTGCACTGCCTGCGGGTCGTCCAGCTGCTCGGGCGTCAACTGCACGGATGTCGCCCGACTTCGCGCCTCGGTGATGCGGCCGAGGATCTGCTCTTCGCTTCCAGCCGCTCCCTTCACGCTTTCCACGAGATTGCCGATCAGGTCGTTGCGACGCTGGTATTCGGCCTGGAGGTTTGCGAACTCCGCATTAACCTGCTCCTCCGCCGTCGGGACGGAGTTGAGGCCGCAACCGGAAAGGGCAAGGGCGGCGAGCGGCAAAAAGAGACCGAAGCGACGGAGCAAACCCATTTCATTTCCCCTGAACAACGAAGTTTGGAATAGGTAGAGCCCAAGCGGCGCGCATTCAACGCCGCTGCCGTTCGATTGTGGAGGAGCCAATGCTGAGAGAGTTCAAAACGTTCGTCGCCCGCGGCAACGTGCTCGATTTTGCCGTAGCCGTGATCCTCGGCGCTGCCTTCGCGACCATCACGACGAGCCTGACCGAAGACATCATCATGCCGGTGATCGGCGCGATCTTCGGCGGCCTCGATTTCTCGAGCTATTTCATCCTGCTTGGGCCGGTGCCCGAGGGCTATTCCGGCAGCATGACCAACTATGCAGCGCTCAAGGCGGCGGGCGCGCCGGTGCTTGGCTGGGGCCAGTTCGTCTCCGTGGCGATCAATTTCGTGATCCTCGCCTTCGTCATTTTCCTGATGGTGCGAACGGCGAACCGCTTGATCGAGAGAACTCCGGCCGAGGCAGGTCCGACCGAAGTCGAGCTGCTGATCGAGATCAGGGACGAGCTGAGGAAGAAATAAGGAGAGAGGTGGAGGGCTTCTGTTGCCCGGTGCCCTCCGGACCGCTGGAATCCCCTTCTGTTGCCCGGTGGGGTCCGACCGCGCTTTAGCTTTGGAACTTCAGACCGTTAGGCCGTCAGTTACGCAGCAATAGCGAGCGCCTCGTTATCGTTGGCACTTGTGATTATGAGCCGTCACGGTGGTCTCATACCGATCGGCAGCCACGTCTTTATTGCACTCGTCGATCCTATTTCGCCCCCATCAGCAACAGCGCAAATCTGCTCGCTATCCGCTGTTGGTGGTGGAGGCGCCGGGGTACTGCCCCCCGGGTCCGAAATGCCTATTCCACGTAACAGTCTACCGACATAGCCGGGTCGCCCCGGCACCGTCCGATATAGGGATTCGGACGCGAATCCGCAAGGATTCCGCCGATTTGCGCCGATCCGCTGGCATTTGCCGGACGAGTGCTGTTATTGGCGGTCAACCACAATCCAAACGAGGGAATCAGATGAGGAAAGCCACTCTGGCAGCCGTTGCATTCGGTGTCCTTGCGCTCGCAGCCTGCGGTCGCGGCGACCAGGACAAGCTCAACGACGCGGATCTGAACGCGGAGAACCAGAGCCTCGACGAACTGTCGAACGATGCCGCCAACCTGGCATCCGAATCGCAAGTGCTCGAAAACCAGGCCGAGCAGATCGAGCAGGAAGCGCAAGCGGCCGACGATGCCGCCGGGGCCGAAACGCCCGCTGACGAGAATATCAGCGGCATGTAGCCGCGTCGGTCACGTCTCCAGAAGGCCGCCGGTCGTCCAGCCGGCGGCCTTTTTCTCGGCTTCGCCATCGCCTAACTGCCGGGGATGGAGAGCAGCCCCGCAATTCCAGCGGCGACACTGGTGGTGGTTCGCGAGGTGGCCGGCGGCGCGCCCGAGCTGCTGATGGTCGAGCGCGCCGAGGGCATGGCCTTTGCCGGGGGTGCGCTGGTGTTCCCTGGCGGACGAATTGACGACAACGACCGAGAGCTTGCGGCCGGCGACGAGGCCGCGGCAGCCGTCGCGGCAATTCGCGAAACGGTCGAGGAAACCGCGATTCCGGTCGCGCTGTCGCCGGTTCCGTCTCCCGAGCTTGCACTCGACATGCAACGGGAGCTGCTCGCCAACCAGCCGCTTGCCAGGATTCTCGAACGGCAATCGCTCGCGCTGAAACTGGAGGAGTTGGTCGCGTTTGCCCGCTGGGTTCCCAAATTCCACGCGACGCGGCGTTTCGATACCCTCTTCTTCCTCGCCCGCGCGCCTGGTCCCGGCTGGGAGCCTAGCGTCATTGAAGGCGAATGCAGCGGCGCCTCATGGATCACCGCGGCGAAGGCCCTGGAGCGCGACCGAAGCGGCAAGGCGCGGCTGATCTTCCCCACACGCCGCAATCTCGAGCGGCTTGCGCTTCACGACAGCTTCGAAGCAATGCTCGCTGACGCCAAAGCGCATCCGGTTGCGCCGATCAGTCCGTGGGTGGAACAGGTCGAAGGTGAGAATTTCATCACGATTCCGGATGGAATCGGCTACCCGGTCACCCGCGAACGCCTCGACGGGCTGTGGCGAGGCTAGGCGAGTCGCTGCGGGGCACAAAGAAAAGGGACCCGCGGAAGCCGCGAGTCCCTCTCTGCCCCAGTGGGTCTGGAGTTTACTTCAGATGGTTCGAAAGGTGCTTGTTCATTTCGAACATGCTGACCCGATCCTTGCCCCCGAAAATCGGCTTCAGCGTCGCATCAGCGACGATTTCCCGCTTGTTTTGAGGGTTTTGCAGGTTGTTCTTGCGAATGTGGTCCCAGATCTTCGACACGACCTGGCTACGCGGCAGAGGCGCGCTTCCGGTGATCTTCGCGAGATCGGCTGACGGTTGAACCGGACGGGCCAACCCGCCCCCTGCTTTACGACCAGTCCCTTGTGCCATTTAGCCCTCCTGTTGTTCTTCTGTTTGTAGAGCGCAAAGCGCCCCTCTTTGCAATGCTGATGCTCGAAGAATCAGCCGTTCGCGAAACCGAACGGCACGACCTTGTTCGCGCTGTCGTGTCCGATGTCCGCCGGCGAACCCATGTCAATTCCGGCCCGATCGCACCAAAACGCGACGATCCCATGCTCATCGTCGTCGAATTCCGGGTCGTTGCCGGGGATATCCGACGCTCGCCCGAGACGGATTCTGGCTGCCTTGCGGACATTCGCGCTGGAGGTGATGTGGAACATCAGCCGGTCGATCCGGTAATGGTGCTCGCTCACTTCCTCGATAAGCAATTCGACGCCCGTGAAGTCGGGTTCCAGCGGAGTGGCGAGAAGGGTCGACAGCACGGAGAGGTTGAAAGCCATCGCCGGCGACTGAAGGCGAGGCTCAAGCGAGCGCGGATCATTGCGAACCAGCCAGTCGAGGGCCCGGTTGACCGCCTGCTCACCGCCGTCGCGGGCAATGTCCAGCGCCATCGGCCCGTGCGCTGTCCGAAGGCCCGCCTTATGGAACGCGGCAAGCAGGAAGCCGGCGTCGCTATATCCCATGAATGTCTTGCCTCGAGCCGCGTCCGGGAGGTCGCGCACTGCTGCCTCCGCGATCCGGTTGGAGCCGTAGCCGCCGCGGGCGAACCAGACGGCATCGACCGCCGGGTCGGCCATGACTTCCCGCAACGCGGCAAGCCGCTGCTCGTCGGTACCGGCGAAATGGCCGTGCGACAGGAAGCATTGCGGATGGAAGACAATCTCGCAGTCGCCGCGGGCGCGGACGATTGCTTCGACCGCTTCGGCGGCGTCGCGCTTCATTGCGTTGCTGGGCGCGACGACCGCGATTCTCATATGCGCTTCCTATTTGTCAGCGGCCCTCGCGCGCAATAGGGCGCTCGCCATGGACTCTTCGGCATATTTCTTCTGCGGGATCGGCGGCAGCGGGATGCTTCCGTTGGCATCTATCCTCCGGGCTTCGGGAGTTCGGGTCTCCGGCTCCGACCGGTCGCTCGACGCCGGGCGCACCGCGCCCAAGTTCGACTATCTCCGCTCGCTCGGAATCCAGCTCTTCCCGCAGGATGGTTCGGGCCTCAAGCCAGGGATGATCCTGGTAACCTCAGGGGCGGTCGAAGATACCGTTCCCGACGTGGTTCGCGGCGACGAGCTCGGCCTCACCCACCTGAGGCGCCCGCAGCTGCTCGCGAAGCTCCTCAACAGCGCCCACCACAGCGTCGCCATCGGCGGCACCAGCGGCAAGTCGACGGTGACCGGAATGACCGGCTGGATCCTCCACGCCGCGCATCGCCAGCCAACGGTGATGAACGGGGCTGTGATGAAGAATTTCGTCACTCCGTCCGCGCCGTTCGCGAGCGCTCTGGTCGGCGATCCCGAATTGTTCGTCAGCGAGGTCGACGAAAGCGACGGGTCGATCGCGCTGTACGAGCCGGAAGTCGCGGTGCTGACCAACATCAGCCTCGACCACAAGGAAATGGTCGAGCTTCGCGGGCTTTTCGCCGGCTTCCTCGCCGGCGCCAAAAAGGCGGTGCTCAACCTCGACGACCCGGAAACCAGGGCGCTTGCCGACGCGATCCCGGGCGAAAAGCTCGTCGGGTATGGCTTCGATTCGCCCAACGCCGATTTTGCCGGCCGCAACCTCCAGCTCCAGCCCGGCGGAGTGACGTTCGACGTCGATCACGCCGGCAGACGCCACGAGGTGCGGCTGGGCCTGCCCGGGCGTCACAATGCGTCGAACGCACTGGCGGCGATCGCCGCAGCCCGACAGCTGGGAGTCGCGGTCGCGGACTCGGCGGCGGCCCTGGAACGGTTCGAAGGCCTCAGGCGCCGCCTCGAGCTGGTCGGCGAAGCGGGCGGAGTTACCGTCATCGACGATTTCGCGCACAATCCGGACAAGATCGACGCTGCGCTGGCGACGATGCGGTCACAGCCCGGCCGCGTGCTGATCCTGTTCCAGCCCCACGGCTACGGCCCGATTTCGAAGATGGGCGAGGAGCTTGCCGAAAGCTTGGCGAACGGAATGGGAGCTGAAGATCGCCTTTATCTTCCGGACCCAACCTACCAGGGCGGCACGGTCGAACGCACCCGCGGGTCCGACTGGTTGGCCGAACAAATCGCAGCGAAAGGCGGAAATGCGGAGCATGTCCCCGACCGCTCCGAGATCGGCAACCGGCTGGTTGCCGAAGCGCGGCCGGGCGATCGGATCCTGATCATGGGCGCACGCGACGACACGCTTGCCGAATTCGCTCGCGAGCTGGTCGAACGGCTGGAACGCTGAAACCCACAGCGGCTGCGGCAGTTGAGGCTGGCATGACCAAGAGCTTTGTCACAGGTTGGAAGCTTCCACCCGACGAACGGGAGCGGCTTCTGGAACGGTTTCCGCCCAAGTACGAGCGAGTGATCGCCGATCACGTCACCCTCCAAGTGGGCGCAACGGAATCAACGCCCCTGCCCCGAGAATTTTCAGCGGAAATCGTCGGCCGCGCCGACGACGGAGAAAGCCTCGAATGCCTCGTCGTGGCAATGGGCGGCACAACAGACCGGCCGGATGGCTCGACCTATCACATTACCTGGTCGCTCGGACCCGGGCGGAAGGCGAAGGAAAGCAACGACGTGCTTCGCGAGAAGGGCTGGAAGGCGATCGAACGGCCGATCGCGGTCGAGCTCGATCCGGCGAGATTCGAACGGTGAGCAGGCAGCCGCACCTGTTCCTCGATTGCGACGGCGTGCTTGCCGACTTCGACTCGGGCGCGAAGCGCATTCTCGGGCTGACTCCGGCGGCGTTCGAGGAGCGGCACGGTCGGGGTGAATTCTGGAAGCGACTGGCGCGGGCCCGAAACTTCTACGGCGACCTTCCGCAGATGCCGGACGCCCAGCGGCTGTTCGCGGCTGTCAAGCATTTGAAACCGACGATCCTCACCGGTCTCCCGCTCGGTAAATGGGCTGCGCCGCAGAAGGAACGCTGGGCAGCAGAGCATTTTCCGGGGGTGCCGATCATCACCACCATGGCGCGGCAGAAGCACCTGCACATGGAGAAAGGCGACGTCCTCGTCGACGATCGGGAAAATCACCGGCACCTGTGGGAAGATGCTGGAGGGATTTTCGTCCACCACAAGAACGCGGAAGATTCGCTGCGACAGCTCGCGCAGATATATCCGTCGGTAAAAGTCGAGGCTTAGGCCGCCGCCTTCAGATCCACCTTCTCGACCCACTCCGGCCAGAATGCCGGCTCGCGGCTCGACCAGCCGGGCGCGGTCGCGGCGCTCTCGCTGATCGACTGAAGCAGTATTCGGCGCCGGTCCGGGTGAAGGTGCGGAAGCGCGGCCGCCGAGCAGAAGGCCGCCGGTAGCCATGGGCGCGACGCGGCGCCGACCAGGCGCTCGTAAAGGAAGCGGAAAGCGGCGAAATTGGGCAGGCGGTCCTGGCCGAGATCGAATGCCGCAAGGGTGATCAGCATGCCCATGAACGGTTCGATCATGTCGAGACCGCTGTCGTCGGGGACCTGCATGCGCAGGTGGTCGATCTGCTT
>DATAKH010000236.1:0-3149 GCA_036261735.1 Sphingomicrobium sp. | reverse complement strand
GCTCGAGCACATCCCCGGCACTCGCGCGCCGCTTGAGAAGGCGCATCCGTGGAATGTGCTGATCGAGGCGACATCGGATTCGCCCGACGGCGACCCAGTCGAGCTTCTTCAGGAACTTCTCGCGGGCGCGATCGAGGGCGGGCTCGTCGACGACGCGACCGTCGCGGCCTCAGAAGCTCAGGCGGAGGCGCTGTGGCGGATCCGCGACTCGATTTCGGAAGCGGAGCGGGCGGAGGGCCCATCCACCGCGCACGATATCTCGGTTGCGGTGGCCGACATGCCGGCGTTCCTGCTCGACGCAAAGGCGGCGGTCGAAAGCGCATTCCCGGGCACCGTCGCAAGCGCCTTCGGCCACCTCGGCGACGGCAATCTCCACTTCCACGTCCGGGCCCCAAGCCGTGCATCGCGGGAATGGATCGAACGGGAAGGGCCCGAGATCACACGCTTTGTCGACGACCTGGTCACGGCCGCGGGCGGCTCGATCTCCGCCGAGCACGGAATCGGCCAGATGAAGCGCGGCGAGCTCGAGCGGCTTGCCGCTCCCGGCGATCTCGCGGCGCTTCGGGCGATCAAGCAGGCGCTCGACCCGAATGGCCTGATGAACCCCGGCAAGCTGGTCGGTTAGCCGAGTTCGACGAATTCCCGCAGCCGCTGGACGAGCGGCTCGGTCGGAAGGCCGCTGCGGACGGCAACGAACAAGGTGTCGTCTCCGGCAATGGTGCCGACGATTTCAGGCAGCTTCGCCTGGTCGAGGGCGAGGCACACCAGGCCGGCGGATCCGGGCGGAGTGCGGACGACGATCAGGTTCGCGGCAGTATCGATGGACTGCACCCACTCACCGAAGATTCGCTGGAGCCGGGTTCCCGAGCGGTCCCGCTCCGACACCTGGTCGGGAAGCGCATAGCCAAGATGGGGGCCGCGCTTCATCTTCACCGCGCCGATCTGCTCCAGGTCCTGAGAGACGGTGGCCCGGCTTACCTGGTGGCCCGCGGATGTCAGCCTGGCGCTGATGTCCTCATGGGTGAGGGGCGAGTTTTCCCGCAACAAGTCGACGATTGCGCGCTGCCGTTGTGCGCGAGTGCTGGCCATCAATAATTCACTCCAAAATGGACTAATAACGTGGCGCGCCCGGCAGGATTCGAACCTGCGACCCCAAGCTTAGAAGGCTCGTGCTCTGTCCAACTGAGCTACGGGCGCGTGGCTGCCACTGTATCGAAATGCGCTGTCGATGACAGCGTCTCAGGCGACGGTTTCGAGAAGGCCTTCGAACAGGCGTCTGCCGTCGGTGCTCCCGTGCGCCGGCTCAATTGCCCGTTCCGGATGCGGCATCAACCCAAGGACGTTGCCGGCATCGTTGACAATTCCGGCAATCTGACGCGCGGAGCCGTTTACCTCCTCCGCATAACGGAAGGCGACGCGGCCGGTCTGCTCCAATCGGTCGAGAGTGGCTTCGTCGGCCTGGTAGTTGCCGTCGTGGTGGGCGACGGGGATCCGAATCGTTTCGCCCTGTTGGTAACCGCTGGTGAAGAGCGTCTGGCTGTTCTCAACCGTCAGGGCGACGGCGCGCGAAACGAAGCTGATTGCCGCGTTGCGCATCAACGCGCCGGGAAGCAGCCCCGTCTCGGTCAGCACCTGGAAGCCGTTGCAGATGCCCAGCACGGGCACTCCTCGATTGGCGGCATCGACGACTGCACGGATGATCGGTGAACGGGCGGCCATCGCTCCTGAGCGCAAGTAGTCGCCGTAGGAGAAGCCGCCGGGGATGCCGACGAAGTCAGTGCCTTCGGGTAGCTCGCTATCGCGGTGCCAGACCATCGCCGGGGCTCGGCCAGTGACCTGTTCAAGGGCGACGGCGAGGTCGCGGTCGCAGTTGGAGCCGGGAAAGACGATGACGGCGGTTTTCACCCCTGCGACTCCCGCTCGATCCGGAAATTTTCGATGACGGTGTTGGCAAGCAACTTCCGGCACATCTCCTCGATGTCCGAATTGCTGGTGCCGTCGTCAATGTCGAGCTCGATCAGCTTGCCGGCGCGGACGTCGTTGACGCCGGAAAAGCCGAGGCCTTCGAGCGCGTGATGAATGGCCTTGCCCTGCGGGTCGAGGACTCCGGGTTTAAGCGTGATGAAGACGCGTGCTTTCATGCGCCGCGCCTATGGCCCCGAACGCATCTTGCGGCAAGGTGGCCGACAATGTTTCACCGCCTTGCCGGACTTGCTACTGCCCGGCCGATGCGAGAGCTTCCGCCATATGCCAGGCTGCTGGGCCTGCGGTTCGAGGATCAGGGAGACGGCTCGCCGCTGGTCATCATGCCGTTTCGCGACGATGTCGTCGGGCGGCCGGGCTACCTGCATGGCGGGGCGATCGCAGGGCTTCTCGAATTCGCCGCCTTCAGCACCCTGGCGCGCGAGCTGGGCGACGATTCGGTGGTGATGAAGCCGGTTACCGTGACAGTCGATTATATGCGGCCGGGGCTCGACGGGGACACTTTCGCGGCTGCGATTGTCGAAAGGCTGGGTGCGACCATCGCCAATGTCGAGGCGTTCGCCTGGCAGGAAGAACGCGACCAGCCGATCGCGAGCGCGCGGCTGAACTTCCTGCTGGACCGCCCGCAACCCTCCTGACCACTGGCGCACGGACGCGGATTCTGGCAGCGCTTGGGCCGTGGACTTCGAGCTCACCCAGCGCCAGGCCCATTTCCGCGACCGCGTCCGGGCGTTCGTGGAGGAGCAGGTCCGGCCGCGGCTCGGCGACTTTCACCGGGAACATGAAACGGGCGACCGCTGGCAGCCGCTGCGGGTCATCGAGGAACTGAAGCCACGCGCGAAAGAGGCGGGCTTATGGAACCTGTTCATGCCGCCTGCGCCCGCCGTGCCGATGGTCGACGACAGCTTCATCTTCGAAGGCGAGCAGCTGACGAACCTTGAATATGCGCTGTGCGCCGAGGAAATGGGGCGGATTCCCTGGGCGAGCGAGGTCTTCAACTGCTCGGCTCCCGACACCGGCAATATGGAAGTGCTCCACCGCTACGGCACGCGTGAGCAGAAGGAGAAGTGGCTCAGCCCCCTGATGCGGGGCGAAATCCGCTCCGCCTTCCTGATGACTGAGCCAGGAGTCGCCTCGTCGGACGCGACCAACATCGAATGCTCCAT
>DATAKH010000235.1:0-20341 GCA_036261735.1 Sphingomicrobium sp. | reverse complement strand
GCCGCCGAGGAGCGCGCCGCCGTCCAGCAGCTGCGCGCGGCTGCAGCCGATGCAGCGAGCCGCGCCGCCGCCCGGCTGATCGCCGAGCAGGTCGACGCGGAGGCCGACTCGGCCCTGATCGACAGCGCGATCAGCGACTTGGGCAAGCGCTAGGAGTCAGCCCTGCTGATGCTTGTCGCCGGGAGCGCTGACGCCCTCTAGGGCGCGCTCGGCGCAGTCGTCATCGGCTTCGCGGCTGAGGTCGCCGAGGCTGACGATCCCGCACAATTTGTCGCTGGCGTCGATGATCGGCATCCGCCGCACCTGCTCCTTGCTCATCTTCGTCGCCACTTCCTCGACATCGTCGCTTTCGCGGGCGCAGATGACATCGTCGGTCATCACGTCCCGCACCAGGGTATCCGGGCCGTGGCCCTTCGCCACTCCGCGAACCGCGATGTCGCGATCGGTGATCATCCCGACCAGCCGGTCGCCGTCGCTGACCGGGATCGAGCCGGTGTCCTCGCTGAGCATGAAGCCGGCCGCCTCCCTCGTGGTCTGGTTGGGCCGCACCGTCTTCACATCGCGGGTCATGACTTCGCTGACTTTCATCGCCTGTCTCCCTTCAAGGTTTCGCTTGCAAAAACGACTGGCGGGAGACCGCCGTTCCGCCACTTAGGGGACGTTCTCGGTCAGAAGGTCATAAGTGGCGACCAGTTCGTCATCCTGGTTGAAGACGTCGACGGCCCAGCGGACCTGTCCTGTCTCCTCGGTCTTGATCGACTTGGCCTTGACGGTGAGCTCGACCCGCATCGAATCGCCGGGATAGAGCGGGGTCAGGAAACGCAGGTTCTCGAGGCCGGTGTTGGCGAGCACTGGGCCCGGATCGGGATCGACGAACAGGCCGGCCGCGAAGCTGAGGATCAGATAGCCGTGGGCGACGCGGCCCTCGAAGATCGGCGACGCCTTGGCCGCTTCCTCATCCATGTGGGCGTAGAATTTGTCGCCGGTGAACTCGGCGAAATGCTCGATGTCCTCGATCGTCACCGTGCGGCTGCCGGTTACCCAGGTATCGCCGACGTTGAGTTCGCTCATTTTCAGCCGGAAGGGGTGAGCGTCGATGACGTGCTTGGGCGCGCCGGCGACATATTGCCCGGTGATCGCGGCGACCATCGCCGGCGAGGTCTGCAGAGCGGTTCGCTGCATGTAATGTTTGACGCCGCGAACCCCGCCCATCTCCTCGCTTCCGCCGGCGCGGCCCGGGCCGCCGTGGACCAGGACCGGAAGCGGCGAGCCGTGGCCGGTCGATTCCCTGGCGTTGTCGCGGTCGATCACCAGCATCCGACCGTGGAAGGAGGCGGTGCCGCGGACGAAGTCGCGCGCGGCGTCGGGCGAATGGGTGAAGAGCGACAGGACCAGGCTGCCCTTGCCGCGATTGGCGAGAGCGATGGCGTCGTCGAGGTCCTTGTAGGGCATGATTGTCGAAACCGGGCCAAAGGGTTCGACGTCGTGAACGGCCTCGTTGTTCCACGGCTCGTCGCTTCGAAGCAGGATCGGCTGGAGGAACGATCCCCCCTTCACCGGCGGCTCGGCGTCGGGATCGCCGGCGACGATCCGAGCGCCGGCGGCCTCGAGCTCGGCGATCTTCTCGCGCACGTCCTTGCATTGGGAGAGGCTCACCAGTGCGCCCATCCGAGTGTCCTCGGACCGGGGATTGCCGAGCGTCATCTTAGCGAGGCGGTCGCGAAGCGCCTCCTCGACGGCATCCATATGCTCGGCGGGCGCGATTGCCCGGCGGATCGCGGTGCACTTCTGCCCCGCCTTCACCGTCATCTCGATCGCGACTTCGCGGACGAACAGGTCGAATTCGGGTGAGCCGGGCGCCGCGTCGGGCCCCAGGATCGAGGCGTTGAGGCTGTCCTGCTCAGCGATGAACTTGACGCTCTCGCGCATCACGGTCGGGTGGGTTCGAAGCTTGTAGGCCGTGGACGCGGAGCCGGTGAAGCTGACCACGTCCTGGCCGGTCAAATGGTCGAACAGGTCGCCGACAGAGCCGACGATTAGCTGGACGGCACCGGCTGGCAGCAGCCCGCTTTCGATCATCACCCGAAAGGCGGCTTCGGTGAGGTAAGAGGTCGCCGACGCCGGCTTCACGATCGCAGGCACTCCGGCGAGGAGCGTCGGCGCCAGCTTCTCGAGCATCCCCCACACCGGGAAATTGAAAGCGTTGATATGCACCGCCGCGCCCTGCATCGAGGTGTAGATGTGCTGGCCGACGAAGCTGCCGCCCTTCGACAGGGGCTCGAGCGGCCCGTCGAGGAGCACATGTGCGTCTGGAAGCTCACGGCGGCCTTTCGAGGAGAAGGAGAAAAGCGTGCCGGCGCCGCCCTCGATGTCGATCCAGCCGTCCTTGCGCGTCGCGCCGGTCTGGTAACTCAGTTCGTAGAGCTCTTCCTTGCGGTCCATGATCGCGAGGGCGAGGCCCTTGAGGAGCCGCGCGCGTTCGTGAAACGTCATCTTGCTGAGCGCAGGGCCGCCGACTTCGCGCGCGTGCCGGAGCATTGCTCCGAAATCGAGGCCGCCGGAGCCGGCGATCGCCACCGGCGAGCCGTCGATGGCGCTGGGGAGCTCGGACAGGCCGTCCTGGCCCGCGATCCAGCGGTCGCGCTCATAGTTGAGGAGTTGCGTCGTTTTCATTTCGTCACCTTCACCGGCGTCAATGCGGGGACGAACGGGCGGAGGCAAGGAGCGGGAACAAAATTGGACGTTCCGGGTCCGACAAGCTATCGGACAGGGATCGCTGAATTGACACAGGTTTATGCCCGTTCGGGGCCACGGACCCGCGCATGTGCGGAATAGCGGGAGAGGTCCGCTTCGACGGCGCGATCGCCGACGCCGGCGCGGTTGCGGCGATGATGCGGAGCCAGGCGCGGCGCGGGCCCGACGCCTGCGGCCAAGTGATGCGCGGCCGCGTCGGAATGGGCCACCAGCGGCTCAAGATCATCGACCTGTCCTTTCATTCGGCCCAGCCGATGGTCGATGCGGAGCTTGGGCTCGACCTCGTCTTCAACGGCTGCATCTACAATTACCGCGAGCTTCGCGCCGAGCTGGAAGGGAAGGGCTACCGCTTCTTCTCGGACGGCGACACGGAGGTGATCCTCAAGGCGTACCACGCTTGGGGCGCCGACTGCGTGAAGCGCTTCAAGGGCATGTTCGCCTTCGCCATCCACGAGCGGGAGAGCGGGCGCGTGGTGCTCGGCCGCGACCGCTACGGGATCAAACCGCTCTATTACAGCCATATCGGCAAGCGGCTGCGGTTCTCGTCCACTCTTCCCGGAATCGTCGCCGCGGGCGACGTCGACACCTCGATCGACCGAACGGCGCTGCACTTCTACATGAGCTGGCACGCGGTCGTTCCCCCGCCGCTTACGATCCTAAACGGAGTTCGAAAGCTGCCTCCGGCGACCGTCCGAGTCTATGAAGAGGACGGCCGCTTCACCGACACTTGCTATTGGAACCCGCCGTTCGGGCCGCAGGACGGCGACGCGGCTCGAAGCAAGGCGGATTGGGAAGAGCGCCTTCACGAGTGCCTACGGGTCGCGGTGAAGCGGCGGATGGTCGCCGACGTTCCGGTCGGGGTGCTGCTTTCGGGGGGCGTGGATTCGAGCCTGATCGTCGGGCTTCTCGCCGAGCTTGGCCAGACCGGCCTGTCCACCTTTTCCATCGGCTTCGAGGAAGCGCATGGCGAGAAGGGCGACGAATTCGTCTATTCGGACCTGATCGCGGACCATTACGGGACCGATCACCACAAGATCTTCATCCCGTCGGAAGAGTTGCTCGAGCACCTGCCGGACACCATCGAGGCGATGAGCGAGCCGATGGTTTCCTACGACAATATCGGTTTCTACCTGCTCAGCCGCGAGGTCGCGAAGCACATCAAGGTGGTGCAGTCGGGGCAGGGCGCCGACGAGATTTTCGCAGGCTATCACTGGTACCCGCCGATGCAGGCAGCCAACGATCCGGTTTCGGCCTATGCGCGCGCCTTCTTCGACCGCGGCGCCGACAAGCTGAACAGCCATCTCGGGTCCGAATGGCGCAATGGCGGCGAGGCGCCGCTGAAATATCTCCGCGAGCATTTCGCAAGGCCGGGAGCGGACGACCCGGTCGACAAGGCGCTTCGGCTGGATTCGACGGTGATGCTGGTCGACGACCCGGTGAAGCGCGTGGACAATATGACCATGGCCTGGGGACTCGAGGCCCGGGTCCCGTTCCTCGATCATCACCTGACCGAACTGGCGGCGCGGATCCCGGCCGGCCTGAAGCTGGCGCAGGGCGGCAAGGGAATCCTCAAGGACGTCGCCCGCGACGTGATCCCCAGTGAGGTGATCGACCGGCCCAAGGGCTATTTCCCGGTCCCTGCGCTCAAATATATCCAGGGGCCCTATTTGACTCTCGTCCAGGATGCGCTGTCGAGCGCTGCCGCGCGTGAACGCGGGCTGTTCACTCAGGACTATCTCGACTCGCTGTTCGCCGACCCCAAGGCGCACATCACGCCGCTGCGCGGCTCGGAGCTGTGGCAGGTCGGCCTACTGGAATTGTGGCTTCAGAAGCACGGTGTCGGCTGATGGCCCGTTCGCCCCGGACTCCGCGCGCCGAGCCGCTGTTTCCCTATCTTAACAACCCGACTGCGCCGCAGCCGCGAAGGAACGCCTGCGTCGACGTAGGCTGGGGGCGAGTGCTGTTCGCCCAGACGTTCGAAAGCGCGGAAAAGCTGCTGAGCGAGCTTCGCGCCGAGGGCGACGAGCAGCGCGACATCGCCATGTATGTGACCGACCCGCACGTGCTTCTCGCCGCTGCTCCGGCCGAGCTGTTCCTCGACCCGTCCCACACCTACCGGCTCAACCTCAACACCTATCGGCCGTCGAAGCGGCGGCCGTCCGGCTTCTTCGTCCGGCGGATGATCCCGGAGAATGACGCCGACGCGGTCAACCGCATCTATTCGGCGCACAACATGGTCCAGGTCAGGCCAGACTTCTTCGAAGAGCAGAACAAGGATGACCGCCGGCTGCTGACCTATTTCGTCGCCGAGGATGCCGAAACGGGCGACATCATCGGGACGGTGACGGGGATCGATCATTCGATCGCGTTCGACGATGTCGAAGGCTCGTCGCTGTGGGCGCTGGCTGTCGATCCGCAGACCCCGCATGCGCGCGTCGGTGAAGTGCTCGTCCGCTGGCTCGCAGAGCATTACCAGACCCGCGGCGCCGCCTACATGGACCTGTCGGTAATGCACGACAACGAGGGGGCGATCGCGCTGTACGACAAGCTCGGTTTCCACCGGATGCCGCTGTTCACAGTCAAGCGCCGCAATGTCATCAACGAGCGGCTGTTCGTCGGTTCCGACCCGGCCGAGGCGATGAACCCTTATGCCCGGATCATCATCGACGAGGCGCGGCGACGCGGTATCGACGTTGACGTGCTAGACGCCGACGGCGGGCTGTTCGAGCTCCGCCTCGGCGGCCGCCGAATCCGCTGCCGCGAATCGCTCTGCGACCTGACGACCGCCGTTGCGCTGTCGATCTGCGACGACAAGGGGATGACCCGGCGGATCGTGAAAGCCGCCGGCGTGAATGTCCCCGACGAGGTGGAGTCGGACGACCTGGATGGCGTTCGCAAGCTTCTCCGGAAGCACAAATCGGTCGTGGTGAAGCCAGCTCGCGGAGAGCAGGGACGCGGCGTTGCCGTCGACCTCACCAGCATGCGCGAGGTCACCGCAGCGATCAAAAGGGCGTCGGCGCAATCGGACCGGGTGCTGGTCGAAAGCTACCATCCCGGCGACGACCTTCGGATCATCGTCATTGGCTTCAAGGTCGTTGCTGCGGCGATACGGCGGCCGGCGACGGTGGTCGGAGACGGCCGGCACACCGTCCGCGAGCTGATCGAGCGCCAGTCGCGCCGCCGTTCGGCGGCGACTGGCGGAGAATCCATCATCCCGCTCGACGTCGAGACCGTGCGGTCGGTCGGACGCGCAGGTTACACGCTCGACGATGTCCCCGAGAGCGGCAAAAGTTTCGCAGTTCGGAAAACGGCCAACCTGCACACGGGCGGGACCATCCACGACGTGACCGGGGTAATCCACCCTCGGCTGGCGGAGTCGGCGGTGCAGGTCGCCCGGGCAATCGACATCCCGGTCGTCGGCGTCGATTTCATCGTCCCCAGCGTGTCGCTTCCCGACCATGTCTTCATCGAAGCCAACGAGCGGCCCGGGCTCGCCAACCACGAACCGCAGCCGACCGCCCAGCGTTTCATCGACCTGTTGTTCCCACTCAGCAGGCCCGAGCGGGCCCGCAAGCGAGGCAAGACGAAGAATGAGCCCGACGATTAACCTCGATTACCTGAAGGACGTGCTTGGCCGGCTTTTGTCGGTTCCGAGCCCGACCGGCTACACCGACGAGATCGTCCGCTGCGTCTCGAGGGAGCTCGAGTGGCTTGGAATTCCCTTTTCCGCCACCCGCCGCGGTGCGATCCTCGCGCTCTACAAGGGCGCGACCAACGAAGGCGCTCGGGCAATCGTCTCCCACCTCGACACGCTCGGGGCGACGGTGAAGCGGATCAAGGACAATGGCCGGCTGGAGCTTGTCCCGATCGGCACCTGGTCGGCGCGGGCGGCGGAAACGACCCGCTGCACCTTGTTCACGGACGAGGGATTCCTCCGCGGCACGGTGCTTCCGCTCAAGGCGTCGGGACATACGTTCGGCGACGAGATCGACACCCAGGGCGTCGGCTGGGACCATGTGGAGCTTCGAATCGACGCGGACGCCGAGGATCGCGCCAGTGTTCAGGCCCTCGGGGTGAATGTCGGCGACACGGTCGCGTTCGATCCCGGCACCGAGATGCTCGACAACGGCTACATCGTCTCGCGCCATCTCGACGACAAAGCCGGCGTGGCGGCGATGCTCGCGGCGATGAAGGCGATGAAGGACGCAGGGACGCAAGTTCCCGTCGACATGCATTTCATCTTCACCATCACCGAGGAGGTCGGCTCGGGTGCTTCGGCGGTGCTTCTGGAGGATGTCGTCGCAATGGTCTCGATCGACAACGGCGCCACCGCGCCGGGGCAGAACAGCGCCGAAACCGGGGTCACGATCGGAATGGCCGATTCAGTGGGCCCGTTCGATTATCATTTGACTCGCAAGCTGCTCAGGCTGTGCGAGGAAGAGAACATCCCGCACCAGCGAGATGTCTTCCGCTATTACCGTTCCGACAGCGCATCGGCGATCGGGGGCGGGGCGGACGTTCGGACCGCGCTGATCACCTTCGGGATCGACGCAAGCCACAGCTACGAACGCATTCACCTCTCGGCGCTGGAAAGCATCGCCAGGCTTGTTTGCGCTTACGCTTCGAGCACGGTGCAAATCAGCCGCGATACCGAGGAGCTTGCAGACCTTGAAGGCTTCACGACCCAGCCCACGGAACGGGCCGCGACCGGCAGGGAAGAACCGGAACGCTAGCGGCCGACGAAATCGGGCGGTCGCTTCTCCAGGAATGCGGCGACGCCTTCGCGATAATCTTCGGTGAAGCCAAGGCGGCGCATCTCGTCGCGCTGCAGGTCGAGTTCCTGGTCGAGCGAGCGGCCCCAGGTCGAGCGGACGATCGATTTAATCGCCGCGAGGCCGAGCGGCGGAAGCGAGGCGAGCCTGGCCGCGATCGCGTCGACTTCACTGCCGAGGGCCTCGTCATCGACACATTTCCAGATCAGGCCCCATTGCTCGGCCAGTTCGGCGGGGAGCGGTTCGCCGGTCAGAGCCAGCCCCATCGCCCGGGCCTGGCCGACGAGGCGGGGAAGGATCCACGAGCCGCCGCTGTCGGGAATGAGGCCGATCGCGGAAAAGCTCTGGATGAACTTCGCCGAACGGGCGGCGACGACGATGTCGCAGGCGAGCGCGATGTTGGCGCCGGCACCGGCGGCCACTCCATTGACCTGGGCGATGACCGGCTGGGGCATCGAGGTGAGGGTCCTGATCAGCGGGTTCCAGCCGCTTTCGACCGTGTCACCCAAATCGACCGCCTCGCCGGGCGCCACCGCGCGATCGTTGAGATCCTGCCCCGCGCAAAAGCCGCGGCCGGCTCCGGTGAGGACGACGACCCGCGAGCCCTCCGCGGCCTTCAGCGCCTTGCGAAGCTCCTCGTGCATTTGCGCGGTGAAGCTGTTGAGGCGGTCGGGGCGGTTCAGAGTGATCCGGGCGATGGCGCCGTCGAGCTTGAAGTCGATGGTCTCGTAATCCATGCCCCGGATTAGCGAAGGAGGGGCAGTGGACGCAAACGAACTCGCAAGCCGGGTCGCGCACGAGATGCTCTCGACGGAGGGCACGGGGCCTGCCGGGGGGATTCGCATCGACGAAGCGCGGGCGGGCTATTGCCGCCTATCGATGATGCTTCGCGACGACATGCTCAACGGGCACGGAATTGCGCACGGGGGGATGGTGTTCGCGCTCGCCGACACCGCCTTCGCTTATGTCTGCAATGGCAGGAATGAGGGCACGGTCGCGGCGCAGGCGTCGATCGTCTTCCTCGGCTCGGCCCAGGTTGGAGAGACGCTGGTTGCCGAGGCCGAGGAAGTTGCAAGCGAGGGGCGAAGCGGGGTCACGCACGTCTCGGTGGTGGCTTCGGACGGACGGGCAATCGCGGAGTTCACCGGCTATTCGCGGACGATCGGCGGAGCGGTCGTGGAGATTTGAACGTTTAGGCGCCAGGGACTACATCGAGACCATGTACACGACCGAGCTTCAGAAGAGTGCCAAGATCGAGACCCTCGACGACCCCAAGCTGGTCGAGGCATTCGAGGCACGGGTCGCGGCCGACGAGTTCATCGAGCCCAAGGACTGGATGCCGGAGGCGTATCGGCGCACCCTGATCAGGCAGATTTCGCAGCACGCCCACAGCGAGATCGTCGGCATGCTTCCGGAAGGCAATTGGATCACTCGCGCGCCGACGCTCCGGCGCAAGGCGATCCTGCTCGCCAAAGTGCAGGACGAGGCGGGGCACGGGCTTTACCTCTACTGCGCCGCCGAAACGCTGGGCATCGGCCGCGACGAGATGACCGAGGCGCTGCTCTCAGGGAAAGCCAAGTACAGCACGATCTTCAACTATCCGACGCTGACCTGGGCGGACATCGGCGCGATCGGCTGGCTTGTCGACGGCGCAGCGATCATGAACCAGGTGCCCCTGCAGCGCACGAGCTACGGTCCCTATGCCCGCGCCATGGTGCGCGTGTGCAAGGAAGAGAGTTTCCACCAGCGCCAGGGCTACGAGATCATGATCGCGATGGCGAACGGCACTTCGGACCAGAAAAGGATGGCGCAGGACGCGCTCAACCGCTGGTGGTGGCCGTCATTGATGATGTTCGGGCCGCCGGACGAGAACAGCCCCAACACGGCGCAATCGATGCGCTGGAAGATCAAGCGCGAGACCAATGACGAGCTTCGCCAGAAGTTCGTCGACATCACCGTCCCGCAGGCGGATTTCCTGGGCCTCGAGGTTCCCGATCCGGACCTCAAGTGGAACGAGGAGAAGGGCGGCTACGACTTCGGCGAGGTCGACTGGGACGAGTTCTACGCCGTCGTGAAGGGAGAAGGGCCGGTCGCCAAGGAGCGCATGGCAGCCCGCCAGAAGGCTTGGGACGATGGTGCCTGGGTCCGCGAGGCCGCCGACGCGCACGAGGCGAAGCGCCGTTCGAGGAAGGCGGCGTGAGTGGCGACTGGCCGCTCTGGGAGGTTTTCGTCCGCACCAAGGGCGGCCTTTCGCATCGCCACGTTGGCAGCGTTCATGCTCCTGACCCGGAGCTCGCGATCGCCCACGCGCGCGACACCTACACGCGTCGGATGGAGGGGGTGAGCCTGTGGGTGGTGCCGTCGAAGGAGATTGTCGCATCCGACCCTGACCAGGCGGGCGAGCTGTTCGAGCCGGCGGAAAACAAGATCTACCGCCACCCGACCTTCTACGACATCCCCGACGAGGTGAAGCATATATGATGGCGCCGGACGCGGCGCGAGTCGACTACCTCCTCCGCCTCGGTGACGATTCGCTGATCCTGGCGCAGCGGCTCAGCGAATGGTGCGGGCACGCGCCGGCGCTCGAAGTGGACCTCAGCCTTGCCAACATCTCGCTCGACCTGGTGGGGCAGGCGACGCTGCTGCTCGGCGATCTCGGGGATGCCGACCAGTTGGCCTTCCATCGCGACGTCCTCGACTTCAGGAACTGCATCCTCGTCGAGCAGCCGAATGGGGATTTCGCTCAAACGATCGCTCGCCAGCTGCTCTATTCGACTTGGCAGCACATGCTTCTGCAGCGTTTGGTGAATTCCTCCGACAAGTTCCTCACCGAATATGCCGCAAAGGCGGTCAAGGAAGTTGCATATCACCGCGAGTTGGTGGCCGAATGGACGGTTCGGCTCGGCGACGGGACCGAGGAGAGCGCACGGCGGATGGCCGACGGGCTCGACTGGTGCTGGCGCTTCATTCCCGAGCTGTTCGAGGTCGACGAGACCCTGCAGCAGCTGATCGACAGCGGTATCGCGGCGGACCCCCGCGAGTTCGAGGACGAATATCGCTCGGCAGTCGCCAAGGTACTTGAAGAGGCGAGCCTCGAGCCGCCCGCCGACCAGCGCCCGATTGTCGGCGGCCGCCGCGGCCATCATAGCGAGCACCTCGGCCACATCCTTGCGCCGATGCAGTTCCTCCAGCGCACCTACCCCGACGCCAAGTGGTGAAGCAGGCCGCAAGGTGAGCGCGCATTTCCACCCGCTTCGCGTTGCCGAAATCGTGCCTGAAACGGCGGATGCCAATTCGGTTCGCTTCGAGGTGCCCGAAGAGCTTCGCGACACGTTCGAGTTCAAGGCCGGCCAGCACCTGACGCTGAAGGCCGAGATCGACGGCGAGGAGGTGCGCCGCAATTACTCGCTCTGCACCGCCCCGGACGAACGCGACTGGATGGTAACCGTCAAGAGGATCGGCGGCGGCGTCTTTTCCAACTGGGTCGGCGACAAGCTGAAAGCCGGCGACACTGTCGAGGTGATGCCGCCGCACGGCAGCTTCACCACCGAGTTCAACGCGACTGCAAGGCGGCACCTCGTCGGGATCGCCGGCGGGTCGGGGATCACCCCGGTCATGTCGCTTCTGCGGACGCTGTTGAAATCGGAGCCGGAGAGCCGCTTCACCTTGTTCTATGGAAACCGTGACAGCAGCTCGGTGATCTTCCTCGAGGAGCTCGCTCGCCTGAAGGACCGCTATCTCGACCGGCTCGAGCTCTACCACTTCCTCGACGCCGAGGAGGGCGACGTCGAGCTGTTCAACGGAATGCTCGACCGCGAACGCTGCGACGCCGCGATCGAGCATCTGGTGCGGACGCCCGAAAGCGTCGACGGCTGGTTCATCTGCGGACCGGGGCCGATGATGGATTCGGCGGAGAGCGCGCTGATCGACCGCGGAATCGCCCGCGACAAAATCCGAATCGAGCGCTTCACCGCCGACCGGCCCCCGGAATCGCTGGTCAAGGAAATGGCCGAACTGCAGACGAAGGCAGCGGGCCTGACGGTATCGGTGACCCTCGACGGCCGAACCCGCAAAGTGCCGTTCACCGAGGGCAATATCCTCGACAGCGCCCGCGCGGCCGGACTTCCGGCGCCGTTCGCCTGCAAGGCGGGCGTGTGCGCGACCTGCCGAGCCAAGGTGGTGAGCGGGCACGTGGAAATGGCGGCGCGCTACGGCCTCACCGACGAGGAGGTCGAGGACGGCTATGTGCTGACCTGCCAGTCGGTCCCCGCCGGCGACGGAGTCGCGGTCGATTACGACGCCTGAGCATTTTGCGCGCTCAGGGGTTTGCGGCTAAGCCGATTTCATGTTGGACCAACCCGAAGTGACAAGCCGATCGATCGGCAATCTCGAGCCTGTGCGAAGCGATTCCCTGCTTGCGCTCATCGAGCTCGCCAACGCCGATCGACGCCCGGAAAAGATCGACGTCGGAGTCGGCGTCTACCGCGACAGCGCCGGCAACACGCCCATCCTGAAGGTCATCAAGGAAGCCGAGCGGCGGCTTCTCGAGACCCAGGAAACGAAGGCCTATCTCGGTGGGCGCGGCGACATCCGCTTTGCCGAGCTTCTGCGCCCGATCCTGCTCGGCGAGCATTCGGGCGATGACCGCATCGCGGGGTTGCAGACGCCGGGCGGTTGCGGTGCGCTGACCCTCGGCTTCAACCTGATTGCGAAGGCCAATCCCGATGCTCGAGTGCTGGTCGGGACTCCGACCTGGCCCAACCATGGCCCGATCGTTCGCGGCGCCGGGCTGAGCATCGTCGAATATCCACATTACGACCGCAACGAGCGCCGGCTCTGTTTCGACAGGATGATGGACGCGATGAAGTCGGCGCATTCCGGCGACGTCGTCCTCCTCCACGGCTGCTGCCACAATCCAACCGGTGCCGACCTAAGCGCCGACCAGTGGGCCGAGGTCACCGCCGCGATCGCCGAGCGCGGGCTATTGCCGCTGGTCGACATTGCCTACCAGGGTTTCGGCGAGGGGCTTGCGCCCGATGGAGCCGGGCTCCGTGGAATCCTTGCCGCCTGCGACGACGTCATCATCGCGCAAAGCTGCGACAAGAATTTCGGCGTTTACCGCGACCGTGTCGGTTCGCTGTGGGTCAAGACCTCAAGCGTCGATGCGACCAAAACCGCCATGGGGCATGTCCTTCAAATCGCCCGTGAAATGTGGTCGATGCCTCCCGATCACGGCGGCGCTGCAGTGCGGACCGTCCTCGAAGACCCGAAGCTCAACGCCGACTGGCGAGCCGAGCTCGAGGGGATGCGCGGGCGGATTGTGGCCCTTCGCCAGCGCCTGGCCGCGGCTAACCCGTCGTTCGCTTACATCGCCGACCAGAAGGGCATGTTTTCGATCCTGCCGCTCACACCCGAGCAGGTGCTCCAGCTTCGCGAAACCCATGCGATCTACATGGCCGACAGCGGCCGCTTCAACATTTGCGGCCTGTCCGACGACCAGGTTGACCGCTTCGCCTCGGCGGTTCTCGAGGTGATCGGTGGCTGAAGCGGATTCGGTTCGATTTAGCGGCGCAAAAGTGGATTGGGAGCGCGTTGCCCGGCTCGTCCTGACGTCGCGCGAGATGGACCGGATCGAGGAGCAGGAGCTCGTCCCGGCGAAGAAGGTGCTCTACCAATTCTCGGCGCGCGGCCATGACATGGCGCAGATGCTGCTTGGGATGCAGCTCAAGGACGGCGATGCCGCCTGCGGCTATTATCGCTCGCGGCCGATGCTTCTGGCCCTGGGAGTGGATCTTGCCGACGCTCTCGGCTCGGGAATGGGGCTTGCCGGCGGCTATTCGGACGGTCGCGATATCGGCGTCGTGTTCAATTATCCCAACCCGGGCGGAGCGCATGCGCTCCCGATGTGCGGCGGAGTCGGCGCTCAATATACGCCGGCTGCCGGCTGGGCGCAGGCGATCGCCTACAAGAACGAGGTGCTCGGCGAGGGGCCGGAGGACGCGATTGCGCTGGTTCTCGGCGGCGATGCCAGCGCGGCAACCGGCGGTTTCTGGTCGGCGCTGACGATCGCGACCACGCAGAAGCTGCCGCTGCTGATGTACATCGAGGACAATGGCTACGGAATCTCGGTGCCGTCCGAATACCAGACGCCCGGCAAGGATATCGCCGCCAACCTCGCCAGCTTCAGCGGCCTGACTATCTTCAACGGCGACGGCACCGACCCGGCGGAAGCAGCGAAGCTCGTGGCCGAGGCGGTCGCGCACGTTCGGACCCAGAGGGCGCCGGCGCTGCTTCGGCTGAAAGTGCCCCGGCTCGAGGGGCACAGCGCGCAGGACACGCAGGCGTACAAGAGCGAGGACGAGATCGCCGCCGAGTGGAAGCGCGACCCGCTTCCGAAGCTCAAAGCGCATTGCGGCCTGTCGGACCAGAAGTGGGAAGCGATCGAGCGGGAGGTGGCCGGCCAGGTCGCTGCCGCGGTCGCCGAAGCGCAATCGCGCGGCGTTTCCGATCCCGAGCGGGTCACGAGCCACGTCTATTGCGAGGGGGACCTGCAGCAGGTCGGCGGGCGCGCCGGCCTGAGCCTCGACGGCACTACCGGCACGCCGAAACCCGAGGGGCAGCGGATCAACATGGTCACCGCCATCCGGCGCACGCTCGACCAGGAGCTGGAGGCGAACCCGCGTCTGCTCCTGTTCGGTGAGGATATCGGCCCAAAGGGCGGAGTCCACGCGGTGACCCTTGGGCTGCAGGAGAAATATGGCCGCAGCCGGGTCTTCGACACGTCGCTCAACGAGGAAGGCATCGTCGGGCGCGCGGTGGGGATGGCGCTCGCCGGGCTGATGCCGGTGCCGGAAATCCAGTTCCGCAAATATTCCGAGCCGGCGACCGAGCAGATCCACGATTGCGGGACGATGCGCTGGCGCACCAACAACCGCTTCGCGGCGCCGATGGTGCTTCGGGTGCCGGGCGGCTTCTTCAAGTGCGGCGACCCGTGGCATAGCCAGACCAACGAGGTCGAGTTCGTCCACAATCCCGGCTGGAAGGTCGCGGTTCCCTCGAACGCGGAAGATGCAGTGGGGCTTCTCCGATCAAGCCTTCGCGGCAACGACCCGGTGATCTTCTTCGAGCATCGGGCGATGTACGACGAGGCGTGGGCGCGGCGGCCCTGGCCCGGCGACGATTATGTGCTTCCGTTCGGTCAGGCGAAGAAGACCCGCGAAGGCGATTCGATCACCATCGTCACCTGGGGGGCGATGGTGCCGCGGTGCGAAGCGGCGGCCGAGGGTGTCGGCGCCGACGTCATCGACCTTCGCACCTTGATGCCTTGGGACCGGGAGATGGTGCTGGAAAGCGTTCGGCGGACCCGGCGCTGCCTGATCGTCCACGAGGACCTTCGAACGGGAGGTTTCGGCGCGGAAATCGCGGCGGTCGTTGCGGACGAAGCTTTCCTCGACCTGGACGCGCCGGTTGCGCGGGTGACGATGCCGGACATCCCGAGCCCGCATCATCCCAGGCTCCTCGAATGGGCGGTTCCGTCGGTCGCGGACATCCGCGCCGAGATCGACCGACTGATGGGGTTCTGACGTGATCGACGTCGTCGTTCCGGAGGAGCAGGAGGGGACGAAAGCGATCGTCCGTTCGTGGCTCAAGCAAATCGGCGAGACCGTCGCGGAAAACGATCCGCTGGTGGAGCTGGAGACCGACAAGGTCACGCAGGAAGTGCCGGCGCCCGCGTCGGGGGTGTTGTCCGAGATATTGCTCGACACGGACGCCGAGGCGGTGCCGGGGGCGGTGCTCGGGCGGATTGAGGCTGGTATCCCGGCGGGCGCCGGGGCCCAGGATGCTGCGCAGTCAGCACCATCTTCCGCTTTGAAAGCACCTGCCGGCGCTCCTGGGCCCCCTTCGCCGGGGAACGGAGAAACGCGGCTTTCACCCTCCGTCCGCCGCGCCTGCCTTCAGCACGGAATCGACCCCACTAAGATCGAGGGCACTGGGCGCGACGGGCGGATCACGCGCGAGGATGTCGATCGCGCGGTTGCCGCGGCAACCGTCACCAAGGTCGCCGAAGCGGCCACCGCCCAGCCTCGGCAGATTTCCCCGAACGACATTCCGCACGACCGGATGCGGCTCAAGATTGCCGAGAACATGGCTCGCGCCGTTTCTGAGCAACCGCACGTAACTGCCGTATTCGAAGCAGATTTTTCGGCGGTTGCTGCGCACAAGGCGGCGATGGCGGCCAAGGGCGTGAAGCTCAGCTACACCGCTTATATCGTCAAGGCCGCGGCCGAGGCGATGGCGGCGGCTCCGGCCATCAACGGCCGCTGGGAACAGGACCGGATCGCGATTTCGCCAACGGTCGACATCGGAGTCGGCACCGCGCTCGGCGAGAAGGGGCTGATCGTGCCGGTGGTCAAGGACGCCGGCTCGTTGACACTGGAGCAAGTCGGCGAGCGCCTCGACGACCTGACCCGCCGAGCGCGCGAGGACAAGCTGACCGGCGCCGACGTGTCGGGCGGGAGCTTCACCATCTCCAACCACGGAGTGTCGGGTTCGCTGGTCGCCGCGCCGATCATCCTTCACCAGGGCCAGGCTGCGATCCTCGGGGTCGGCAAGCTCGAAAAGCGCGCGGTCGTTCGCGAAATCGACGGCGACGACGCAATCGTCATCCTGCCGATGGCGTACGTCACGCTCACCATCGATCACCGAGTCGTCGACGGGCACCAGACCAATGCGTGGCTGACCCGGTTCGTCGAGATATTGGAAAGCTGGCCGCTCCCTTGATCGCTGCGGCTCCGGAACGGTCGCCGCTTCGAAGGGGTTGAGACGCCGATGGCCAAGGCTCCGAAACAGACAGGCGAGACAGGCGCGTTCGTCGCCCGCGCAATGATCGTCGTCGCGCTTGCCGCTGGCGCGTTCCTTCTCTGGCACTTGCGCTACGTGCTTGTCCTGCTGTTTGGGGCAGTCCTGGTCGGGACGATCCTGCGCGCGATCGCCGGCCCGTTCAGGCGCTGGTTTCGGTTTCCCGATTCGCTTGCCGTCCTCACCGCCGTGGTCGTTCTCGCCATCGTCCTGGTCGGGACGGGCTGGCTGCTTGGCGCGCAGATCGCAGCGCAGACTCAGACCCTGACCGATTCCCTTCCGGCCGCAGTGGAAACGGTCGACGACTGGCTCGCGGGCTACGGGCTCCACGAGCCGGTCAATACGTGGATGAATGACATCCGGAACAGTGGCGGAGCGATCGTCGCCAGCTTCGGCACCTGGCTCTCGAATTTCGGAACCGCTGTCGCAAATTTCCTTCTCGTCCTGTTCGGCGGAATCTTCCTTGCCGCGCAGCCGCAATTCTATCGAACCGGAACGATCAAGCTGATCCCGCAGGCTAGGCGCGCCCTCATTGCCGAGGCGATGGATGAATCGGAAACCGCCCTTCGCCTGTGGCTGAAGGGGCAGTTGATCTCGATGGTCATCGTCGGGACATTGACCGGGGCCGGCCTGTGGTTGCTGGGGCTAGAATCCTGGTTGGTGCTTGGGCTGCTTGCCGGATTGCTCGAGTTCGTTCCGTTCGCGGGGCCGATCGTCGCCGCGATTCCCGGAATCCTCCTCGCCCTCGTCGTGAACCCGCAACTCGCGCTGTGGACGACGCTCATGTATGTCGCCGTGCAGCACGTCGAATCCTACATCATCCAGCCGCTCGTGCAGCAATATGCGGTACACATCCCGCCGGTCGTGCTGCTCTTCTCCCTGCTTGCCTTCGCGATGCTGTTCGGGATCATCGGCGTGTTGTTCGCCGCGCCGCTCGCGGTCGTCACCTACGTGCTCGTGAAGCGCTTGTACGTGGTCGAGGCGCTCGACACTCCGACGCCGATTCCCGGCGAGGATTAGCCGCTCGGCGAATCCTGCGCGGCGAAGGCGATTCGAAGCGCCTCCGAGAGGCTCCTGACCTCGAGCTTCGTCATCAAATTGGCGCGATGGATCTCGACCGTCCGCGGGCTGATTCCAAGGTCGTAGGCGATGGTCTTGTTGGGCAGGCCCTGAGCGAGCCCGTCGAGGACTTCGCGCTCGCGGGGAGTGAGCGCCTGCAGCCGGACCTGGGCATCCTTCGCCCGCTCTTTCGCGGCAGTCGAGCGCGCGAGCCTTTCGAATGCCTGGTCGATGGCGCCGAGGAGAACCGCTTTCTCGAACGGCTTTTCTATGAAGTCGACCGCGCCGGCTTTCATGGCCTGCACTGCGAGGGTGACGTCGCCGTGCCCGGTCATGATCACGACCGGCAGGGTCACGCCGCGTTTCTTAAGCGCCTGTTGCACTTCCAGCCCGTCCATTCCCGGCATTCGGATATCGAGAAGGATGCAGCCGGGGTCGAGGCTAGCCGCCTCCTTGAGCAGGGCATTGCCCGAGTCATAGGTGCTCACTCGGAAGCCCGAAGTCTTCAGCATGAACCCCGCCGAGCGGCGGATCGCTTCGTCGTCGTCGACCAGGTGGATCAGTCTTTGTCCTTCGCTCACTCTTCGACTCCGGCGGTTGGCAAGGTGAAATGGAAGACTGTGCCGCCCTCGGCGCTCGGCTCGAACCAGATTCGGCCGCCGTGCGCCTCGACGATGGTCCGGCAGATGGACAGGCCGATGCCCATGCCGGCCTCCTTGGAAGTGACGAACGGCTGGAACAGCTGTGCGGCGACTGCGTCGGAAATGCCCCCGCCGGTGTCGGCGACACTCACCTGAACCATTTCGTCCGGCAAATCGGCGGTGTGTATGGTCAGGACGCGGCGGTCGGCGGAGACCATCGCGTCGACGGCATTGCGGAGCAGGTTCACCAGCACCTGCTGGATCTGGATCCGGTCGACGAAAACCTCCGTCGCCGTCGCGTCGAGGTGGATTCGGATTACGATCCCATGTTCGCGCGAGCCAACCAGCGCTAGCGCATTGGCCTCGCTGATCAGCGCGTGGAGGCTTTCCAGCCGCCGTTCGATCTCACCGTGGGACATGAAGTCGCGAAGTCTTCTGACGATCTGCCCGGCGCGAACGGCCTGCTGCGCGGCATCGTCGAGAGCTTCGCGAATGGTGGCCAGGGTATCGGGATCGGGCTCTCCTGCGAGCAGGTCGCGCGCCGCTTCGCAATAATTGGCGACGGCGGTCAGTGGCTGGTTGAGTTCGTGCGCGAGCGCCGAGGCAAGCGTGCCCATTTCGCTGACCCGCCCGACATGGGCGAGCTCCGACTGGATTTCGTGGAGCCGGAGCTGCGCTCGCTGCCGCTCGGTCAGGTCGCGGATGAAGCCGGTGAAGATGTGCTGGCCATCCAGGAATGCTTCGCCCACGGACAGCTCGATCGGGAAGGTGCTCCCGTCGCGGTGCTTTGCCGACGTTATCCGGCCAATGCCGATGATCCGCCGCTCGCCGGTATCGAGATAGCGCTTCAGGTAGCCGTCGTGCCGCTCCTGGTGCGGGGACGGCATCAGCATCTTCACATTTTGCCCTTCGACCTCGGCTTCGCTGTAGCCGAACATCTTCTCCGCTGCGGCGCTGAACGACAGGATGGTGCCTTTCGAATCTATCACGATCATCGCGTCGGGGACGGTCGCCAGGATCGACCGCAAGTGCGCTTCGCTGTCGTAGCGAATCGGCGTGGCGGGGGATCGGTTCATCGGGCGCGTCTTAGCGAAGGCTTCGACAAAGGCTAAGGCGTCGCTCGCTTGCGCGCCCATCAGGAGTCTTACCTATCCCCGTTACGAGCGAGCGCGCCTACATTCCAGTTCACGATGGACAATGTCCCACATCAGCCAAGCGACGACGCATCGGAGCGCGTCGACCTTGCCGAGCGGCTTGCGAACTATCGTTCGCGGGTCGAGCGCGAGGGCCGTAAGGCCGCATTGAGAAGCATCGACCGGGCGATCGACGAGGCGCGGCGCAAGCGGAAGCCGCCGAAGTAAGATCACACCTCGAGTATCGTATAGGGCTTTCCGAAAGTTTCCCTCAGCACGGGTTGCGCGACGTTGTAGACGGGCGTGCCCCGCATCGTTGCCCCTTCGTAGGTTCCGTGGTGCGCGTGGCCGTGGACCACGAAGGCGATGTTGTCGAAGCGGTCGAGCGCGTCCGCAAGCCGAGCTGATCCGAGATACTGGAAGATTTCGACCGGCTCGCCGACCAGCGTGTCCGCAACCGGCGAATAGTGAAGCACGGCGACGATCTTTTCCGTGCGCAACG
Organism: Sphingomicrobium sp.; assembly: GCA_036261735.1. Lineage (GTDB taxonomy): Bacteria > Pseudomonadota > Alphaproteobacteria > Sphingomonadales > Sphingomonadaceae > Sphingomicrobium. The sequence goes on along the minus strand of DATAKH010000235.1, from coordinate 621 downwards.
ACCGCAACGCATTCTCGAGCTTTCGTGCCTCGTTGTTGGCGATATTCACGAACGCCTTGATCTCCGGCTCCCCGAACGGCGCCAGCTCGCCGCGCCCGAAGCCGCCGAGGAAGCCTTTCACTCCGGCAAAGCCGACGCCCTCGATCTCGTGCGCCTGCTCGTCGAGCACGATCATCCCGCTTTCGTGGAGGATCCGACCGACCTCCTCGGGCTGGCCGCATTCGTAATCGTGGTTGCCGAGCACTCCGAGCACCGGGATCGTGCACTGGCTGATGTCTTCGGCGAGGATTTCGGCCTCCGGGATCTTGCCGAAATTGGTCAGGTCGCCGCACAGCAGGAGCACGTCGGCGCTTGCCGAAATCTCTTCGAACATCCGCCGATAGGGCGCGACGCTGTCTTCGGTGACGTGAAGGTCTCCGATCGCTGCGATCTTCATCAATGCTGCTCTTGATATTGTTCTTCGAGGTTGCCGACCGGCTCGGAGAAGCCCCATTCAGTGACGTCGGTCAGATAATCCCGGGGCGAGAAGATCCGGCCGCGGCAAACCTTCATCCCCGGCGGCGGAATGCTGTTCTGGACGTTGATCCGCTCGAGCAGCTCGTCGAGCAGCCACTGCGGCAC